>JAEZKW010000334.1 GCA_023415375.1 Bacillota bacterium | reverse complement strand
AATTCCTTGCTTTTTGCTTCGAATTCCTCCCTAAAAGATACAAAAAGCTCCTTCTAATAAAGAAGAAGCTCCCTTCAGGATAGAATCATACGGAAGATACAAAGAAAACCAACATTATTTTCCTTAGTTCCAGCGGTTTCTGATTTCATTCCGGAAATCATTTCTGTCTTTTCAATGGTCACTGTTTTCATTCCGAAAATCAATTCTCTCATTTCAGTGACCACTGATTTCATTCAAGAAATTAACTCCATCATTCCTGCCATCACTGCTTTGCGAGTTCAAAAGGAACCGTCAGCAGCAATTTTTCTTCCAGCGGTTTAAAATAATATCCATTATCGCAAATAAGGTTAAGTCGATTCCCACTCTTTAAAATTTGAGAGTGGTTTTGTTTTGTGATAAAATATATTAAATTATCGGCTTTTCTAAATCCATCAGCCTATCTTGCCAATTAACGGAGGTTAAAGCAATTCCGAATCATGATCTTCCGGTAATCCACCGCTTGGTCGGCGATATTACCACCGAACAAATGCGGTTTGTCGACAGTTTTGTCAGTGAAAAAGTCAGCCTTTTCATGCCCATTGCTGGCCCGTGTTATTATGCACTGACATTGCGGCACACGCATCCGTCTTATATGTTTTGTTTATCTTTTAATGATGCTTTAGCCTTAACCATGGAAGATGGAAGGATAGCCGTAGCGGAGAAAGGAAAGATACAAGCACTTTCCCCCGATATTCCACACCATGAGCCTGCCCGGGAAATCCCACCGCGGTATATAGCGATTTTTATCGACAAAAATTTTTTTGAAGATCAATATCGCCTCTATCATCCATCTCCAGTATGCCTGTTTCAAGGGGAAAGCTATGAGCCTGTAAAACAGCTCCCCGCATATGTAAAAGAATTCATGATCGAGTCAAGCAATCAAATTCCCGGCGCCACAGTAGTTTTAGGCGCGCTTGGCCTTCAAATTTGCCACGCGATCATCCGGAGTGTTTTAAAAATCCCTCTTACCAATACAACGGTTTCCGAACGGATTGAGATCAATAAAGCACTGGAGTATTTGTACGGCAATTCCAGGCAAAAGATCTCGGTTGGTGAAATCGCCCAACAGGTCAATATGTCACCCTCCCATTTCAACCGCCTTTTTAAAGCGGAGACCGGAATGTCTCCGGCCCAATATTTGTTTGATATTCGCATGGAAAAAGCCAAAAAACTTTTGCTGGCCGGCCATAAACCCATCGTTGATATTGCTGTGGAGTGTGGTTTTGGAAGCTCGGCTTATTTTGCGGAAAGGTTTTTTAAAAAGTTTAAAATGACGCCCAGCGAATATCGGAGCATTCGATAACATTTGTTGTTCCGATTCATTGAATTACAATAGTCAAATATCAAAAAAAGATGATTGAATTTTTATAGAGTCATTGAACCCCGCTAGGTTATAATTACATTTAATACCTTGTCGGGGTTTAATTTGTAGATTGAGGAGGAATCTCTGATGAATGCGGTTTTAGCAGAAAAATGCACCCAATGTTTGACCTGTGTTGCGGACTGTCCGATAAGTCTGGTTACGGTAAACTCTGATGGATTTCCCGAAGTGGAATCCGGGAAGGAAAGCTATTGCACACATTGCGGTCATTGCGAGGCTGTCTGCCCTCAAATGGCGGCTGATCCATCCTTAAGGGGCCCGGAAATCACACCTGAAATGCTCGGCACTTATATGAAAAAACGCCGTTCAATCCGTAATTATAAAAGCGAACCGGTCGATAAGATGATACTTCATGAAATAATGGATATTGTCAGATACGCGCCCTCCGGGCATAATGTGCAGGCGCTTAATTGGGTGATCATTTATAATACGCCTGAGGTTCGGCGGTTAACGGACATGGTAATCGAATGGATGTGCCAAATGGTGCAAATAAACCATCCCATCGCCGCAGCACTGAATTGTCCGCAATTAATCCAGGCTTATGAGACGGGGCAGGATGTTATTTGCCGGAACGCGCCGCATCTCATTGTGGCTTATGGCCCGAAAGAAAATTCCAGTGCGCCGACGGACGCCACGATTGCCCTGGCCCATTTGGAACTAGCAGCTCCGGCCTTTGGTCTGGGCGCATGCTGGGCAGGATTTTTTCAGATTGCGGCCTCGTTTTCACCGGAGTTAAAACAGGCCTTAGGTATCCCCGAACCTTTCGGAGCCCTGGGCATCCTAATGATAGGCCGCCCAAAGTTTAAGTATTATCAGATTCCGACGCGGAACGAGGCCCGGGTTGTTTGGAGATAAAGATGACACTTATCGTATTTCGCCGAAAGAAAACAAAAGCTTTGCTGATGGCTTAAGTAAAATATGTTTCAGTCATGATAAAAAATAGAGGGTATGCGACCATTGTCGTTGGCGCAGAAGAAAAAACACCCAAATCAATAGTTCCAATCATGTATCTGAAGGGACCTTCCCCTCCCTTTGGCTTTCATATCGCGCCGCGGCATCATAGGATGCCGACAGTCAAAGGGAGGGGAAAAGTAGCAATTCAACTATTTCCGATTAGATTTCTGAAGGGGTGAGTCAGTTTTTCGCTTTCAACTCCCAGAAACACAAGCCGAACAACCCTTGCAGCCGTTTTGGGTTAGAAGCGCCCGCCGGATAGCAAAGCTATATTGTTTTACATCATATTCCCTACTCTTCATGCCGTCGAAACGGACTTGTTCCCCGTTGAACTCAATCT
>JAEZKW010000240.1 GCA_023415375.1 Bacillota bacterium | reverse complement strand
TAGGTAAAATAGGCAACTTTATAATTCGTCTTTCACTTTAATTTTTGCCTGTCAACTTCACGAATGATGTCTGGTTTACTCAATTATATCAAGCTTAAGCTGCAATTATAAAATGCGAAAGTTGAGTTATTTTATTACCGGTTTATTTAATGTTTTATGATAAGTCCCCGGATGGAAAGTTTAGTACTATTTCAAAAATAATTTTTGTATGCGGATTTATATTTTTGGGGATAGGAGAGGACTGATATCATGCTTTTCATAAAAGTCTAATTTGATTGAGATGAAGTTTTTGCAAAATTAATATAACAGGCTACACTATAATGCGATGCCAACATTCCGGGAAAAGGGGCCCGGGTTGTCGGCTTTTTTAATTAAAAATGGAGAATTTATTTTAGAAACCACCCAAATTTAAAAAGAAGAAATGGGCCGCTAGGCTTTTTGGTAACGAAGAATGCTAATGGACATTTCATCAAACAAAAGGAACGGTCATTTCTTCTTCTATCTATAGTGTACTTTAATAGCAGAAGAATATACGCTAACAAGCATAGGTTCTTGAGAACACCTGCAGACATATTATAAAAGAAAGGGAGGGGTACCATGAGTATCTTTGATCAAGGAATAGAGTACATTGACCAAGGAATTGAAATGTTAGCCCGTATTTGGGGCAATGAAGTCTGGTTATTTGTTAGACATGAAGATGGCCTTCGATGGGTATCATTTCGAAAATGTACGAAAGATGATATGAAAAGACTATCTGCCATGATCTGTAATGCTCATGGCCCGGTGATAAGGAATGAGTTCGAATCTAGCTCTGTATTAAATGACGAAATTTATTTGATATAGCTATACTAACGAATAACGAACCACCCCATCAAATCGTTTGATAATGAATTGTACTCTATTTCACGAATTTAACTCTTTTTAACATGGATCCAGAGAATCCAAAAAGGATATTGGCCTTCGAATGATAAATATTCATTAAAATATTGATTAGCAATTGAAAATTGATGAAAAAAATTCCTGGGGTGGTTCTTATATTGAAACGACTACTGTTAAAAAGTACCCGCATATTAGCCTTTTGTGGGATGATTACCGTAATGCTGGTGCTGAGCATTGGTTTGGGAGTAAATCCTGTTTGGGCCGAGACCTCCAACTTCGGACGGCCTAAAATTGGTATCGCTCTGGGTGGGGGCGGTGCATTGGGTTTAGCTCATATCGGCGTCTTAGAATGGCTGGAAGAAAACCGGATCCCGGTTGATTATATAGCAGGCACTAGTATGGGCGGTTTAATCGGAGGTTGTTATGCGACGGGTATGTCAGCCAAAGAGATAGAGATCTTTTTAAAAACGATTGATTGGAATCGATTGTTTGATTCGGTACCCCCTATAAAAAATGTTGATTTTCGGCGAAAAGAGGATCGTCGGAGTTATTCGACTGAGTTAGAGATGGGCTTTAAGAATTATAGCCTGAAACTACCGCAAGGATTGACCGGATACCGGATTAGTTTGTTATTAAGCAGGATCACTTTACCGTATTCTTCAATTTGCAATTTTGATGAGTTGCCCATCCCTTTCCGGTGTGTGGCTTCTGATATTGTTAACTATGAACCGATGGTCATGAACGATGGTTCTTTGGTGGAAGCAATGAGAGCTACTATGGCCGTACCTGTGGTCTTTACACCGGTGGAACGTAATGGGCGTATATTAATCGACGGTGGCATTTTTGATAATGTTCCAACCGATGTCGCCAAAAAGATGGGGGCCGGTGTCATTATAGCGGTCCATTTAGATCCCAACAAAGGTAAAAGCCGTGATTCCAAGAACAGTCTCGTCTTATTAAATACCGTTGATGCCATTGTAGAAAGCAACAGCCAGCGTTCCCTTGAAATATCCGATGTGGTTATCGAGCCACAGTGGGGTAATCTTACAATGATAAGCTGGAAAGCAATCGATCAATTTATGATCCGCGGCTATCAGGCAGCAGCCGCCGAGGGGGATAAGCTCAAGAAATATTCACTCAGTGAAGAAGAATGGCAGAAATATATCCAGCAGCGAAACCAGCGCAAAAGGACCATCAATTTGGCGCCTGAACGAATCATGGTTTTTGGTGCTTCCCCTCAAAATGAAGCCGTTATAAAAAGAAGTCTCCAATCCCATTTGGGAAAACCGATTGATCCCCTTGGGCTGGAAGAAGATTTAACCAATATTTTGGGAAGTTCATTGTATGAGAGCCTGCGTTATGAATGCCAGATCCAGAATGGAATTCCTACTCTAGTGATTTATGCTATTGAGAAACCATATGGCCCGCCTTTCATCAATTTTGCCTTCAATATTGAACTAGGAGATAAACAAGCGGCAATAAATCCCCGGTTTCGGTTTACCGATTTCAATGTTACCGTACCCGGCTCGGAATTACGGACTGATATCGGTATCGGCAGTCAAATCTATTTTTTGACGGAGCTATATAACCCTATCGGGTCCAGTAATATTTTTGTAGCGCCTTTTGTAAAATTTAATCAAATAGAGCTAAGCAATTATAATAATGATTATCCCATTAATACTTATGAGAATAATAATTCTGAATTAGGGTTGGACGCCGGATTAAGTTTTGGAAAAACTTCCGAATTGCGAATTGGATATATAATTGGTCATCAGACGCTTAAACAACAATTCGGGGAAAAGGCGTCCTTGGATTTAGACGGCGGCATTCGGCGGGTTCACCTAAAGTGGAGTTTTAACAATAATGACGAAATGATTTTTGCCAAAAAGGGTCTTGATTGGAATTTCGAGGCCAATTGGTACGAATCTGCTCCGGGGAGTGACAGCCCCTTTGGCCAAGTTGAAGCACAGCTAATTAAATTTTTCCCGGTCGGCGCCAAAGATATGATATTTACGATGCTGGCCGCAGGAGACTCTTTTCAGGGAACTCCTCCCTGGGCGCAGCAATTCCGTCTTGGGGGACCCTTTCGTTTAGGATGTTATAACATTAATGAATTATCCGGAAGCAATTATTTATTGGAGGATATCGGTTATCTTAAATTTTTGGGAGAATTGCCGATTAGCAGCAGAAATTTTTATCTTGGTTTGTGGTATGAGAATGGCGGAGTTTTTGAAAGCTGGTCCGAACAGGATTTAAAAAGTAATTTGTCGGTGGGCCTTATAACCACTACTATCCTAGGGCAGTTTTATGTTGGCTACAGCTATGGCGAAGAAGGAAGGCAATCTTTCAATCTTATGTTAGGACGTATTTTTTAGTCCATTTTGTGTTTTATAGGAGATGCTTTCAGCCACCTTTTACGATTTCATTTGACCGAAAGCCGGGAAGATATTTATTCTTGTTTTTTATTCCGTGCCCGGCCTCCAGCTAGAAAGAATAATTTTAGCGGCTGCTACCCGAATCTTCAAATTTTGAAGTAAACGACCATAGTAATAAGAAAGTTATTAAGAACATGAAAATGCTCCTTTGCCAATTAAATTGAATGAGTTGATAACAATATTTCGTGCCGAAGGCCTAGAACACTGCTGTTAAAAGAGTCCAGGTCTTAATTTCCTTCTTATTTACGGTTAACTAAAAGCCAGGCGACTTTAGTCTAGAAAAGTCAAGATTTCATCGAATGTTTCATGACAGTTTATGCCCAAAGATTGGTTATTCGTGGTAATCAATTCCTAAAATACGTTGGCAAATGGTGTTAAATTGTTTATAATAGAAACTAAATGTAAGATCAATGTAAGAAAGAACTCAAATTTTGGCTAAAAGCGAGTTTTGAGTCAATTGAAGGAGGAAGACCTATCAATGGAAACCCAGAAAGCGAATGATGCGAGTTTGAAGACAACGGAGAAAGATACTACGGAAAAGTCGAATCCGGTGATATCTAACTTTATTCAAGAAGCTGTGGAGGAAGACTTAAAAACCGGAGCACACGGTAAACGGGTACATACTCGTTTTCCTCCCGAACCCAATGGATATCTGCATATAGGACATGCCAAAGCCCTATGCATCGATTTTGGAATTGCCCTTAAATTCGGGGGCCAGTGTAATCTCCGTTTCGACGATACCAATCCGGTGAAAGAAGATACTGAATATGTGGATTCAATCATGGAAGATATCCATTGGTTGGGTTTTGACTGGGAGGATAGGCTTTATTATGCTTCCGAATATTATGAAAGACTTTATCAATGCGCCGAAAAATTGATTAAGAACGGTAAGGCTTATGTTTGTGATCTTTCGGGCGATGAAGTTAGAGACTATCGCGGTACCCTCACTGAACCGGGGAAAGAAAGCCCTTACCGGAACCGCTCGGTGGATGAAAATCTGGATTTATTCCGTAGAATGCGTGCCGGAGAATTTGAGGACGGCTCCCGGACACTACGGGCTAAAATTGATATGGCATCGCCGAATATTAACATGCGGGATCCGGTCTGTTATCGTATTCGGCGGGTTACTCACCACCGAACCGGTGATCAGTGGTGCATCTACCCGATGTATGATTATGCCCATCCTATCTCAGACGCCATCGAAGGGATCTCCCATTCATTGTGTTCTTTGGAATATGAAGATCACCGTCCTCTTTATGACTGGGTTGTCGAACAATTCCGGGATGAGTTTCAGGCGCCGCCGCGTCAGATTGAATTCGCCCGCTTAAACCTGAATTACACTGTGATGAGCAAACGGAAGTTGTTGGAACTTGTCAAAAACAATTATGTAAGCGGCTGGGATGATCCCCGGATGCCTACTATTTCAGGATTACGGCGCCGCGGTTATACTTCGGAATCAATTCGCAACTTTTGTGAGAGGATTGGCGTGGCTAAAAGCAACAGTATGGTCGATATCGCTTTACTTGAACATTGCCTTAGGGAAGATCTAAACCTCAAAGCGTCGCGGGTAATGGGAGTTTTGCGTCCGCTGAAGGTGATCATTGATAATTATCCGGAAAATAAAGTTGAAGAATTTGATGCGGAGATCAATCCGGAAAACCCGGAACTCGGAAATAGAAAAGTACCTTTCTCCCGGGAAATCTTTATCGAACAGGATGACTTTATGGAGAATCCACCCAAAGGATTTTTCCGCCTGGCGCCTGGTAAGGAAGTACGCTTAAAACATGCTTACTATGTTACTTGTACCAATGTGGTAAAAGATCCGGCTTCCGGCGAAGTGGTTGAACTTCATTGTACTTATGACCCGGAAACCCGTGGCGGTTGGTCCTCCGACGGGCG
>JAEZKW010000230.1 GCA_023415375.1 Bacillota bacterium | reverse complement strand
TAAATCATCCCATGTTTTAAACCAAAGTAGCCGGTATTCGGTGTACGAGCGCGCGTGCGCGACGGCTCCGGCTCCGTTACAGTTTATTCATGAGGGTGTCGTAGTTATGATTGAACCGTTGTACTTTTTCCCGCAGGGTCCATTTTGTCAATCACCCAGAAGGACAAACTCCCTAAAATACGCAATATCGCACATACGATAAACGCCCATTGAAAATTCATGATGTTTAGAAGCCCTACTCCGGCAATTGGCGCAACAATTGAGGATATAGTAATCGCCGTATTATAATAAGCAATATACGAAGTTTTACGTTCTTCCGGAGTTACTTCCAAAAGAGCATTGAACAATGCCAGATTAACTCCTGAAAATATCGCGCCGACCAGTAAATTAAAGGCGGCAACGATATATAAACTATGGGAGAATGCATAAATTGCCGGTACAATGAAAATAAAACTACTGGCATAAAATAATGTTTTAAGGTTACCATGCCGATTTAAGATTTTAACCCAAAACCCATAACCGACCAAAGAGCCGCCGGTATTTATCAAACTTAATACACTAACCCAAAGGTTATTCGCATTTAATACCTTCACCTGATACCAGCTAAATAAAGGCCAGGCAATCTGCCAACCGAAATAAAATAAAACTGAAGCCAGCATATAGCGAACAAACTGCGGCTCTTTAGTAAATTCGTTGACCAGTGCGCCTGTAATTTTTGTTACCGACAAATCCGATTTTTGAACCCCATCAAAACATGATGTGGTAATTTTCTCCGGCTCAGGTTCCTCGATCTTACTAAAAACATATAATTCAACCATCCCTAGAAGAAAGGCTGTGGTAAAGAAAATCTGATAGCCAGCCGGATATTTTAAACGGTCTAAAACAAATCCTGCTATGACCGTCAACGCAGTACCGACTAAATTCATGATCCGATTGCGGGCTGCAAAGGCAGCCACCCGATATTCAGGAGGAATAATCCTTGAAATAAAAGATTGCCAAGCCACATTGCCAATGGAGCCCGGTAAATTCATAACCGCTATAATCGCCACAAACAGCATCGCCCTTATCGAAGGTTCAAAAAAAGGTATGCAGGCGACAACCAGGAAAAAACATCGATGAGCCAGCATAAAAATAAAGGTTAAAAGTTTTTTTCGGGAGCTCCGATCAATATATCCAGCGAGTGGAATCATCGCAAGAAGACTCACCGCGGCTGGAGCCGAAGATAACAGGGCAACCAAAAACTTGGAAGCCCCGAGCTTAATAGCAAAAATACCCAGGAATGGGTTCACCATATCCAGGGCAGCCACGTTGAACATGCCATGGATTACGTTCAGGCGAATATTCCGTTGCAGTTTTTCATTGGGTGTGGAAGAATTTAAGTTTGAACCTTTAAAAGAAAACCCTAATTTCGAAATGAGTTTGCCCAAAAGAATATCCCCCTGATAATAACATTGCTCAAAAAATATTTACTGCAGTAAACGTACAAAATAATAACAAATTCGATGCGCGAGGCATATTTTGAAGCCTTTCTTTACAAAACATTATCGGCATTTTCAACGTTATAATGAGATCATTCGAGTCATCAGCACTCATGGATTTGGTTATTTACTGGAGTTGAGCGGTATCCGTAAAGTCATACGCTGGCCTTGGCAACACCGGGGGACTGTGGAATCCACCTTGAATATTGCTGAGCGGTTCCGAATGATGCTGGCAGATTTGGGCCCAACCTTTATTAAGTTAGGCCAGGTATTGAGTACACGCCCTGACTTGCTCCCGGCCCGTTTTATAACCCAATTGGAATTACTCCAGGATCAGGTTCTACGTGTTGATTTCTTGGAAATCAAGCAAACCCTGGAAACGGAACTGGGACAGCCCCCCGAACTTGTTTTTAGGAAATTCAATTCCGACCCACTGGCCTCTGCATCCATCGGCCAAGTCCATGAAGCCACCTTATTAACCGGGGAACGAGTGGCTGTCAAAGTCCAACGAGCAGGGATACCGAAAACCATTGAAACAGACTTAGAAATTATGTACGATGTGGCCGGCTTTTTGGAAACGCGCACCGATTGGGGTAAGCTCTATAAGATTCAGGATTTTACCACTGAATTTGCCCGTACGATCCGTGACGAACTGAATTACATCATCGAGGCTAAAAACGCTGAGCGTTTCCATGAAAATTTTGAGGGCGATGGAAGTGTGCTTATCCCAAAAGTACATTGGAAATGGACCTCAAAAAGGGTCTTAGTCCTTGATTATGTTGAGGGCTCAAAAATAACTGCTACCGCTGAGTTGGAACAAAACGGCATCCATAAACCGGAAATTGCCCTTAAACTGTCCAGAGTATTTTTTAAACAAATACTCATTGACGGATTTTTTCATGCCGATCCCCATCCGGGTAATATTATGATTTCCAAAGAGGGAGTCATCATATTGATGGATTTCGGAATGGTCGGCCGACTCGACGGATGGCTGAAAGAGCGTCTTGTCAAAATCCTCCTTAGCATACTCCGCAGGGATGTTAACACCCTTTTGATGGTTTTAAACGAATTTTCAAGTAAACCTCTTAAAGGTGGCCAACAGCTTTTAAAACGGGAGTTATATTATTTATTGGATCATTACTACAACCGCCCCCTAAAAGACATCGAACTCAGTACCTTATTCCGGGAGTTACTGGAACTCTCCTCCCGTTTTCAAATTCGTCCCCCCCAAGAACTGGCCTTAATTGCCCGATGCTTGGTACTGCTCGACAACATCATTACTGGGCTCAATCCCGATACCAGCCTTTTGGAACTGGCTAAACCTTTCGGCTCACGGTTAATTTTAGAAAAATTCACCCCTGAGAACATGAAAAAAGTCTTGTTAGAATATTTGCTGGATCTTACTACAGCAGTAACTACATTTCCCGGTAAGGCAACGGAACTGTTGCAAATGGCCAGCGATGGAGATTTAAAATTAAAAATTGAGCAGCACCACTTTGACTTATTGATCTCCAAATTAATAATTTTGGGAAACCGGCTTTCATCGAGCATCATTATTGCGGCAATCATTGTAGGATCGTCATTAATGTCATTCAAAGCTTCTACTTCATTATTAGCCCGTTTCCCCATTGCCGAAATTGGATTTTTTACTGCCCTGATTATGGGAATATGGCTGGTGATATCGATTATCCGGTCAGGCCGTATCTAAAAATTACTTTGGAATAGTCTTTCGAGGGGTCTTCCGAGCGGTCACCAACCATTTTTCCCCTTTGTTTTCTACTGTTAGCCGCTCTTTGTATAAGTGGTTTTGCCACTTTTCATCCATCCATTCCCAGCGGCAAACCAAAACTTCAATAACTGCCTGATGACGGGTTCGCCTGAGAATTCGGGTTTGTTTAATTTCAGCCAAAGGTCGCATTAACAGTTCAGCAGCAGTGTTAAGCCGTTTCTTACGTTCCCGCTCAAAATCATCCATAATGAAGGGAGCTTGAAAACATGCCCCACGTGGTGGACCTGCTGCTGTCTGATATAAATCTTGGACTGCGATGATTGGGTCGATTTCTTGAGCGTGATATCCATTCTTTCTAGCCCCGGTGAGAAAAACAAAAATAGCTAAAAAAATCAATCCGGCTATAGTCCCCCAAATCGGTAGACGTATCTTTTGCCAACGGATCTTCCTTCGGAATTTTTGCTGTTCTTTAACATTCAATGCTTGTGCCTGTGCTGGTGCTAAAAAGCTCTTTTGCTCCAGCATGTGATGCCAAAAAGCTTCCAGTTGCTGGATGGTACCCCGCTTTTCAGGATTGGGATGTAATAGGACCTTAATCTGTTCAGCCAGGAATGGATTAAGATTGGCTTGAAAAATCACTGGTGAAATAATATCACCTTTGAATAGTGCCCTGGTGGGCCACCCATCAATCACTTCGAAAGGAAGTTTACTTGTTATGGCCAGATAAATAATTAATCCCAAATAAAATAAGTCGCCGTACTTGCTTAGCTTAGAGCCGTTATAAGTTTCCGGCGGCCGGCAATTTTCCAAACCCAGTGGAAGTTTACAGGGGGGCTCGGTTAGATAAGGCATATAATAAGGATCCACCATATAAATACCATGAGAATTACGATATAACCGGCCCCAATCCGGCCTTCCGACGATTAAACCGGCCCGGTTAAAATTATGATATGCTTGGATGAGAGGATAGAGCCCAGTCAGTATTGATTCTAAATCCAAAGGAGACTGGCTTTCTAAGGAATGAAAAAAGCTTTCCCCATTACGCGATTTCCAACCGAGCCAGAATATTCCATCCAAGAAGCATGGTCCATAGACGCTCAAAATTCCTAAATCATTAGTTTTAAAGCATTCTAAGGCATTATAGCGTTCATGAATTCCCGTCCGGAACCTTCCGGCATCAGTAGCCGCAAATTTGGTAACCACCGGCTCAAAACGGTAGATCTTCGTATTCAGCAGGTTTTTGGCATACCGTACCAAGTTACCGTTTTCTTTTTGCTCATCGAAGAAAACCCAATGTTCCAAAACACAGCCCATCTTTCATTTCCATCATTCACTAGCATGAAGCGGAATACTAAAGATAGGGTGTCCAAAAAAACTTTCTCCAGTAAAAATCCTAGAAATAAAAAAGTCTTTGGGATTCATTATCCCGGGTAAAAACATAACATGATAAAGGTTACGATGATCGATGCAAGAATGGATAAAACCACTCCGCCCTTAAGCCAGGCGCAAAAAGCTGCAGTTCCCAGACCAGCCAAAGCAGCCAATGGTTTACCGGGTGTAGCGTCCACAACTCCGGGAATGATTAATGCCCCTAAAGCAGTATAAGGAATAAATTGTAAAAAGCGTTTTAAAAACGGGGGTAAAGGGCGATCAGCTAGAGTTACTAAAGGAATCAACCGCGGGATGTAAGTAACAGCCATCATCCCAAAAACAACGAACCATATTTTCATGCGAGTCCTCCATGAATTCGAGTAGCACACGCACACGTTTTCCGGCGCGTGCGAACTCATCTTTCCCTATTTTGGCTAAACGGAAGATTTGGCAACAAGGCTTTAGGTAGCATTCTCATCTTTTATCAAACAAGCCCCCAAAATTGCCGTTAATACCATTGCAGTAATAATACTCCAACCAGCAGGCATTATTTTCAGCACATTGATTATAAGGTGAAGGACTCCGGATCCAAATGCAAGAAAAACGATCCCCCAGGAACGCTTAAATTGAGGAACCAAAATTGCAGCAAACATTGCATACAGAGTTATTCCCAGGCTTGCCTGGATCGATGCAGGCAATGAAGAGCCGACGAGAAAGCCGGCAATCGTTCCTCCCACCCAACCACTATAAGCGACGGCTTCCAAACTTATTAAGAACTTTAACCCTGGCTCCTTCGGTAAAGTTGATGCCACCGCAAAGGTTTCATCGGTTACTCCAAAAGCCAAGGCTGCTAACTGAGGTTTTTTCTCTTGCTTTAGGTGAGCAGCCAGCGAAGCACTCATCAACAAATGGCGAAAGTTTAGTAAAAAAGTGGCCAGGATTATTTCCCCCGCTGCTACTCCGGTATTCAGTAAACCAAGAGCCATAAATTGACTGGCACCGGCAAAAACAAACACTGAAAAAGCCATTGTCGGCATAAAACCAATACCACTTGCTTTCGCCATCAAACCAAAGGCCATAGCCATTGGAAAATAGCCTAAAAAGATCGGCAAGCCCGCTTTAATACCTTCCCATCGTTGTTCGTATGATCGTGAAATGTCTAAAGCCATAATTCTATCTCCTTGTATAATGCCAACCCGGGCGATCTCCGTTTTGCTAAAAAAATTGATCATACCGGTAAATCAAAATAAAAAAAAGAATACAACCACGAAGAACACGAAGGGGCACGAAGAAAATCTTTAATCTTCGTGTTCTAAAAACGCAAGCTTTTTTAAGGAATTGTATCTACAATTTCACTTCGTAGTAACCTTCGTGGTTAGGAATGAATTTAATGAGTCGTAACGGATGCATCCGTTAGGGAATAATCTCTAGCCAATAGCCGTCGGGATCTTCAATAAAATAAATTCCCATATCTTTATTTTCATAACAAATGCAGCCCATTTTTTTGTGAAGTTGATAAGCTGCTTGGAAGTCTTCAGCCTTAAAAGCCAAATGAATTTCGTTATCGCCTAAATTATAAGGTTCTTTACGATCCCGTAACCAGGTTAATTCGAGTTGATGCCCGGTTTGACCGTCACC
>JAEZKW010000039.1 GCA_023415375.1 Bacillota bacterium | reverse complement strand
AACAAATCTGAGGTTAAAAGTATTTTTCTACGTAGGCGAAAATTCAACCGTTCTCTTTGCAAGCCGCTCTCAAAATCGGCAAACATCAAGAACCGTTGAATTTTTAAGTGTGTACATATTTCAATTTATGATTAAAATGAATAGATTTGAGCAGCGCTTAACAATGATACTCCCTTTTGCTGCAATAATCGGATAGCACCATCAACATCCTCGACCCGAAAAACAACCACAGCCTTCTCATTCGATTTCCCAACGAATGCGTACATGTATTCAATGTTAATTTTAACTATATCAAGAAATTGAAGAATTTCAGAGAGCCCACCCGGTTTATCTGGGATTTCCACAGCGATGACATCTGTCTCACTGACTGTAAAACCTTCCGTTTTTAATATCCCAATAGCTTCCTCAGGATTACCGACGATAAGTCTAAGGATTCCAAAATCGGTCGTGTCTGCAATTGAAAGAGCTCGAATATTGATATTATGGTCCCCCAAAGTTTTCGTGATTCCGGCTAGGCGACCAGATTTATTCTCCAAAAAAACTGAGATTTGTTTTACCTTCATCCATCACTCTCTCCCTTCTCAGGCTTTTTATCTATTATAAATTTTATTAACAAAAAATTCCTACTAAACATTCTTCAATTAACAAATAATTCCTGCCGCCTGTGGCAAATTATATTTTAGCCGCAATAAACATCACGGCGGTCAATAATCCGTTTTGCCTTTCCTTCACTACGGGCAATGGTCTTGGGTTCAACCAATTTAATACGAGCCGAGATTCCTAAGGTAGCCTGCATCTCCCGACGGATAAGCGCCTCGATTTCTTCTAATTTTCGTACTTGATCAGAAAACAGCCGTTCTGAAACTTCAACCCAGATTTCCAGATCATCCATTGTCCCTTCACGATCTACAATCAATTGATAATGTGGTTCCGTCTCTCCTATCTCAAGCAGGACGCTTTCAATCTGTGATGGGAAAACGTTAACGCCACGAATGATTAACATATCATCGGTTCGACCCATTACTCGGTTCATCCGCAGGTGAGTTCTGCCGCAACGGCACATATCATTGTACAAAATACTAATATCCCTGGTCCGATAACGAATTAATGGCAAAGCCTCCTTTGTAATACAGGTAAATACAACTTCCCCCTTTTGCCCGAAGGGCAAGACTTCACCAGTGGCAGGATCAATAATTTCCACTAAGAAATGGTCTTCCCATACATGCAAACCGTTTTGCTCAGTACATTCTGCGGCCACCCCAGGTCCGATAATCTCACATAAACCATAAATGTCATAGGCCTTGATATTTAATTTTTCCTCAATTTCTTTCCGCATATTATTGGACCAAGGTTCAGCACCAAAAAACCCTCTTTTTAAAGGAAAGTTCTTAATATCAATTCCTTCTTCTACTGCGGTTTCAGCCACATATAAAATATAAGAAGGCGTACAGGCAACAGTGGTCGTTCCAAAATCAGCCATGATTTGCAATTGCCTTTTAGTGTTTCCGCCGGAGATGGGGACAACAGTCGCTCCGATCCTTTCTGCACCATAATGGGCTCCAAGTCCGCCTGTAAACAAGCCATAACCGTAAGCAACCTGAACAACGTCCTTACGGGTCACTCCTCCGGATCCCAAAGTCCGGGCCATCACTTCCGCCCAAATGCCAATATCATTTTTCGTATAACCAACAACAGTCATTTTCCCGGTCGTACCTGATGAAGCTTGAATCCTTACCACCTCATCCTGGGGGACTGCAAACAATCCAAAAGGATAATTGTCCCGCAAATCTTGTTTGGTAGTAAAGGGTAATTTCTGTACATCTTGAACGCATTGAATATCTTCCGGTTTTACACCGGCTTCATCAAATTTTTGACGATAAAAAGGAACATTATTATAAACCCGCTCCACAGTCTTTCGAAGTCTTTCGCCCTGAATCCTTTGGAGCTCGGCTCGGGGCATTGTTTCCATTTCTTGATTCCACATATTTTCTGCCTCCCAATTAATTAATAAATTTGAACTATAAGTCCTCCAAATAAAAACTGCCCGGTAAAAATTCCGATGGTATTCCCAACTGGTTGAAATATTGAACCATTTCCATGCAAGCATATTTTTCAGTTGAATAATGAGTTGCTCCTATGATATTAATGCCGCCTTCTTGAGCAATTCTATGAAACTCCATCGTTGGTTCAAATGTAGGTAAAGGCTTTGTATAACCCGTTAAGTAAAGATTTATTTTTTTCTCAACCAATTCGAGAGCCACAAAAGGATAACTTCCCCCTCCCGCGGCAAGGGCTACCAAGCCGTTGTTGATTTCCTTTTCTCCATAAGCCCGTAACTTGATTTCATGTCCGATAACCTCTTTTACATAATCCGAAAACTCGCGAACAACCCGGATCGGGGTTTTGCAAATTACTCCTACTTTGATGCCTTCATATTCACAAAAATCTTCAACGATTTCCAGTTGTAATGCTTTGGCCAAATTGACCGAGGTTGAATAGACTCCGTTCTTATCAAGAGGAACATGAAGGACATAAAGGGATATTCTTCTGTTTTTCATTTCATTCAGATCATGATGAGAAATATTATAAAACGGAAATCCTTCATTTTTCCCATTATATCCCATCGCGTGATGCACAAATAACATTACATCGTTTTCATTCCGATTGAATATTTTTTCAATAACGTCATGATCCGGAAAGGTCGCCGTATAAACCTTAGATATTTCCGTAGAATTGTCCAACATAACTCCCATTGATTTGCTTTTAAACCCGGGGGCGATAAATTCATTCCATTCCATAAAACTCCAATCATCTTTTAATTTACTTATCTCGAAATCTGTATTTAATTGTTCATAGAGTTTATGGGCGTTCAATACACAGTTCACCTCAAATCCTTATTCTTCATGGGATCCAAATTTAAGAAAAACTCTGCCTTAAAGAAGACAACCACCCCCCGGTCAATAAAAAAAGCCTTTCGTCTCGTTATGAGACGAAAGGCTCTACTTCCGTGGTACCACTCAATTTGGACCTATAGTCCAACTCTTTCAACCGCAATCGTTCACTATCAATCATGAATAACAAACGATTAAGGCTGTTCCATACTTAACGGTTGGAAAATCCGGCCTAGCCTAATACCCTATACTTTTTAAAGTACACTTTGAAAAAGTACACTTTACAAAAGCATACTTTTTGAGTACACTTCTTAGGTGCACTCTGGTACAATAGTTGAGGATTCAGCAGGCAACTCCGAGGTGAACTTCCAAACAAACTCATAAACCCTCTCACACTAAAGCAGGGCTCTCTGAATTATGGGGAATGTTTGTACTTTTCCTCATCATCGTTATTTGTTATGATTAAAATAAACGATATTTACATTAGTAAAATTATACCATGGGGATGAGAAAAATTCAATTCCAATTGTGGGGTATCATGACTTTGGTTGAATTAAGAATTATTGTTGATGCAGATGCTTGTCCAAAAAACTGTTTGCAAATCATTCAGGAACTTTCAAAAATTTACAGCTATGAGGTTATAACAGTCGCTTCTTTTAATCATCAGATCCAGGGTTCCAATCATTATATTGTTGGAAACGAGTCCCAAGCAGCTGATATTATGGTAAGCAACTTAACCAGACCCGATGATATTATCGTTACCCAGGACTGGGGTCTGGCTGCAATTGTCTTAGCTAAAAAGGCCAAAGCCATTTCACCGACTGGTAGAATTTTTGATACCGCAACCATCGATTTATTATTGGAAGAAAGAAACATCTTGGCCAAACACAGACGAGGCGGCGGCAGAACCAAAGGACCTTCAAAACGAACCATCAAGGATGATCAAAATTTCGAAAAAAATCTTCGAAAATTGTTAACAGAAACTATAAATTAATCTTGGCAGGATTCTATATGACCGGAGAGAAACTTATGCGAAATTATTGTTTTTTAAATTCATGGAGGAATGAATCAATTTATGGGGACCCCTGCCAAAAAAATCGCAATTGCAATTTTATTTCTGATCATCACCTCTGCAGATCCTATTTTCGCCAATCTCCCTTCACCGGAATCCGTACCGATAGCTGAAACGTTAATAATTCCTATTCTCACCTATCACCGCATTATTCCGAAAACAACCAGTATCTATGATTTTACACCGGAGATGCTGGAAGAGCATTTTAGACTTTTTGAATCTCTCGGGTACCAAACCATATCAGCTGCAGAGTTCATAGCTTATCAACAAAATCCAACATTATTTCCGAAGAAACCCCTCGTTTTAACTTTTGATGATGGTAATAAGTCCCATTATACCTGGGCCTTTCCTTTGTTAAAAAAGTATGGTTATCATGCTACTTTTTTTATATATCCTAAAGCAATTCATGATGTTAGTGAGGTCTGCTT
The DNA here is from genome assembly GCA_023415375.1 of Bacillota bacterium. Lineage (GTDB taxonomy): Bacteria > Bacillota > UBA4882 > UBA8346 > UBA8346 > UBA8346. The sequence continues at coordinate 1,352 of JAEZKW010000039.1, read as the reverse complement.
GACCTGGGCAGAACTCAAAGAAATGGCGGACGCCGGTTTTGACATCGAATCTCACACCTTAAGCCATCCCTATTTATCCCGTTCCAGTATTACCCTAGGTGATGTTCATTCAAATGCAGCCTATCAAAATTGGCTTACCAACGAATTGCAATGTTCAAAAAACATCCTAGAGGCGAAATTGGCCAAAAAAATCTCCATGCTTGCTTACCCCTTCGGCTGGTTTGATAGCGCAGTTGAATCGGCAGCTATCAAAGCCGGTTACCAAGGAGTTTTTACCGTAAATTGGGGTCAAAACACTCCCTCCGAGAACCTCTTCCGGATTAAAAGACGCGTTATGGACTCAACAATGGATCTGGCTTACATTGAACATTATATAACAGCCAAACCTTTAGCTCTGAAAGCCATTACACCGAAAGACACTGAAATTATTTCAAACCTACCGCCTATTCAATTCCGCATTCAGACTCCCGGAATTCATTCTGTCACAGTCAAGGTCCGCAATCAAAAAGAATCTTTGACCCCGGATGACCAAGGAATTTATACTTTTAATAAAACCACCGCCCTGAAACCAGGATATATCATGGTCATCGTCAAAGGTTATGATGACCAAAACAATTACTATCTGGGATCCTGGGGGTTTAACTATCAAGTAGTTCATCAGCCTCAACCAACAGCTCCCCCGGTAGAGAAGGGCCCGTTTAAAGAAATTGAAGACACAGGAACAAGCCCCAGGCCATGAACTTGGAGGCCCAAAAGATCAACTCACCCCTCCAGCTACTTGAGTGCCTGCAGTTACTTGTTGGCCACTCCCCTCTCTCTGACTGGCGGCATTTCTGAGAGCTGGAGAGAGGGGAATGTTGTTCGTCATCGGCTCTTGTTTTTAATAAATCTCTGACCTGCTTAATAATTGGCGGCTTTTTGGCCTCTCATAAAAAATGTAACTATAATTTGCAATCTATCAACCTTCCCCTCCCTTCAGCATTCATATCTAAGCCTACAGTCAAAGGGAGGGGATCGGCTACCGGAGAACTTTTTATGACCAGGTTACTGAAGGGGTGAGTTGAAATCCCAATAATCGACTCACCCCTTTGTGTTCTTTCCCCGCACGGGTTGCCAAATCCCAAAATTTAACAATTATTTTCCCGCAAGATTCACCTGATTAAATCTATACTTTAATAGCAATAATAACTCTAATTCAAATAAAGGAGGGCGCGATGACGAATATAGTGGATGAGGGATTGGGAACCAAGATTCAGCAAAAGCTCAGTGTTCATCCTCAATTGGCTCCCTACGCCTTAAAAACCCGGGTTTATCCAAATGGAACCGTACAAATTCAAGGAATAGTAGATGTC
>JAEZKW010000054.1 GCA_023415375.1 Bacillota bacterium | reverse complement strand
CCAATATCTCGTTCCTGGACATAACCCCACCCCTTTATTATCATCATGAATATGTGTAGAACAAAATAAAGCCATATCCCGCAATATGGAAATGTCTTCGCATCATTTAAAATTTCAGTTCGATATCTTTTTTTACATTTTCATTCTCAACTTCAAAATAGCTCATTACTTGAAATCCCTTCATTTTAGCTGTGATAGATGTGGGAAAAGTGCTGATTGCCGTATTGTACTCTTTAACGGAATGATTGTAAAACCTTCGTGCAGCCGATAAGTTTTCTTCCACTTCATTAATTGATCGATTGAATGTTTCAAACTGCTTATCAACATGATCATCCCGAAGATTTCCAATGTTATTGATGAGTATATTTTTAACTTGATTCTGCAATTCTAGTTTTTCGTTAAAATTCGAGGCGGGGTTCCTCACACTATCAAATAAGTTAGTAATTGATTCCAATTCATTTTCCTTAAATTTAATATAACCTTTCGTTGTCTCATAGATTTTCGATAATATATCATGTCTTTTTTGAAAAGCATCATCAATGTTGCCTTTTGCCTGGCTTACAGATTCTTTGCGTTGTATAATATCTATTTGAGAGCCCCAGACCAGTAAAAACGTTAATAATATAAACACCCCTAGCATTAACCGGATATCATTTGTGAAATAGTAAAAAACATAACTGCCTATTAAGATTAATAATAACTTATACACATTACAGTCCCCCTTGTACTTTACTTTCTTTTATCCATATATAATTATCAACATTTAGTTCCTCAACGATTGAACCAATTAATTTGAAAATATCCATTTGTTTGGCGATAGTTTTTACCGTAATTCGTTTACGCAAGGGTGGCTCCAGAAAATTTTTATTACCCTTAAAAGCTATGTAAAGCTTGTCTTTATCAAACAAAAATGAAATCATGTTTTTATACTTGGCTTCAAAATCCAGCATTCTTGCCATTAAAGCAGGGGTCAAAATATACCTTGCCTTAACCGGGTCATCGGAAAACGTCGCGAATCTTTCATCAAATTCTCTGGCGTCAGTTGGCATTTTCTTCTCGTTAAAATCCATGCTGCCAAAATCTTTAAATAAACAAGGTCTAACATATAACTTGGTTTCGGTAAATTTATTATTGTCAAATATGAAAAAATAGCCATGAAATATTTTTTTGGGCAGCTTAGCTCCAAGATATTGATTTTTTAAAACTTTAATCTCCGAAAAACTAAAACTGGTTTGACGGATAACTCCTGTTATATTATTGGTTATATCAATGCCGCTGCCCTTTTTTATCAAGTAAGTCTTCAAAACAGAATCGGCATCAATTTCAGATTCTTGATGATAAGACCAGTCTGGATAATAACTGCGTATTACATCTTCAATAATAAATTCATTATATAATGTGTTGAAATTGCTTTTCTTCCTTTTTAGAAAAGAATATAAAATATAAATAAGCGGTAAGCTGCCGTACCTGATTAATCTGCTGCTAATATTGAAAGCATCGCGTAAATAAAAGGCCGCTTTCAAATATAGGATCCCAAACAATACAATCAATATTATGTTGAGAAAAAGTAAACCCAACCTTTTAGAATTTAATTTTTTTAACTTTATATCTAATTCGTTTTTATTTAAAGGTTCCAATTTCGTATTCTCCTAAAAGCATCTATGCCATTATTCGCTTTTCACAAGGGCTAATGATCAGTCATCCCCAGACAGCTCCAACTGCAGTTCATGAATAAAATTTGCCAGTAATGGATAGCTTTGATACTGCTCAATAATCTTTTTCAAGACAACAGGATCCCGCCTGCCAACAGCACATACCAAATCAAAGAGCGTATTGTTCCACACTTCCTGAAACCGGCCGTAATAATTATTCACAAAAGAAGCCTCCGGAGGCTCAAGTGCGATATCAAACAGTAACTTTAAGGTATTTTCCACCTCAACCTTGGCTGACCATTCCTCAATGATCTCAAATTCAGCAAACAAGTCAGCCGCCCGCCGGTTTTCAATTTGCGATCCGTATCCGGCAAATATTTCCGGCCCGATAGGCGAGGTTAACTCTACTAAAAAAGCCAACAATTCATCTCGATCCATGCCTGGCTCCATCCTCCGCTTTTATACGTATCGTTCCTTTTCAAACTTTCCGCCAGTCCTGTTGAAGAACGCTTTTCCTTAGCTATTGACTATAAGATGACCCTATGCTATACAATTGTCTTTGACAATATTCTTTACAATTTCCACCACAACCGTCACATATATCTTCTCTTGCAATCCGTTCATAATAGAATTCCGCTCTCTTCAAATCCTTTTCAATGCCGTTACCATAATAAAATAAATCACCTATTGCTTTGGCGTTGCAAAATACATCTTGCTTTAGCGCTTTATCCAGATATTGAACCGATTTTAAAGGGTTATGTATTTCTTTGTTCTCATCGAGATATAGTTCCGACATTTTGCCATACATAATAGCCATCGTATATTCACTGACATTTTGGTTATCTGTTTGAAATATTTTTTCGGCATTCAAATAGTAGGCAATGGCCTCTGTTTTTCTATGTTCCAGTTGCAAAATATCGCCCATTAACATCCATGCCATTACTTTATTGTTTTTTATGGCTTTTGCTAATATTTCTTTGGCTTTTTCTATATTCTTACTTATTCCCTGACCGCGGAACAACTTATCCGCCACTCGAATCTGCGCATCCAGCATACCTTCACTTGCGTAGAGTTCAAATAGATGAAAAGCCTTGGTATCATCCATTGGAACTTCTAATCCTTGTTCATACAACCTGGCGATTTGATAAATAGCGTGTATATCTTCTTCCCGGGCTTTTTCTATCAAATCTTGCGGGAAGTTATTGATATCACTGGCGACAATTTCTCGTACTTCGTTCCACACGGCATATCCCATCCTCTCAACTCCATCATTACTTTTCTTTGATAAATTTCATCAATTCCTCATCTTCAAACATATGAATCAGTTCTCTGGCACTGGGTATTAATCAAGCCAAGACAGTGTTTCCCCAGAATATTTGCGAACCGTTTCCAACATTTTTCGAACACCTACGCCATAATGATTGACAGCATCTTTACTTGCCCCATATTCAAAAAATAATTTCACCATCGCATCATCTTTGAAATCACTCTTGTCATACTCGGAAAACGCTTTCATTACCGGAGTATTTCCCCATGCGTCTCGAATATCGACATCTGCTCCTCTGTCCAATAAACTTTTGGCAATATCAATTTCCATCGTCTCGGCTATCAAATGTAACAGTGATTTTCCCCCATCGATATAGTTAGGATCAAACTCACCATTTCTTAGCTGTTCCCTTACCTGATCATAATTCTCGTAACAAATACCAAGCCAGATGCTCCCTTCAGTCTTCATAACCACTAGCCTCCCTTTCTATTTCCACTATGATCCATTTTCAGAAACTATACTTTTCTTTACGATTTAACTATTGCATAAAACAATCACTTTAACAGGGTTGTTTTGAGTACCAGGTTTATATGTTCGCTGCATTTTTCACAGAGTCCTATAACATCATGGGG
>JAEZKW010000381.1 GCA_023415375.1 Bacillota bacterium | reverse complement strand
ACGGCTAGCCTTAGCAAGACGAATTTTGTTAGTAATCAATCGAATCAAACTCTTTACTCCCCAGTATAAACTGGAGAAGAGCTAATCCAATCAGCGCATAAATTAAAGCCTCAATCGTAATCGGGATTCCAGGAGTAAAATTGGATTAGGTTTACTTGGTAATAAATCCATTTCCCTCAAAAAAACCCACCAACGCCCCCAGGGCGAGGCCACCTTTAAGGCTTCCATGGAAGACTACACGTATTGTAAGCGTTCTGCAAAAAAATGAATCAATTTACCGGTAGAAATAAACACATGGTTATTGGAGTCAGGTTCTTCAACCTTTTTACAACCAAAAAGTCTGCAAATATGAATTATGCTCTAATCATCGCAAATTTCGTTTACAGATGACTCTACTTGTTTCCGGGCAACGAAAATTAACCCCAATCGTGAAAAGTAAGGAATATGAAATTAGAGTGTGGGGGATTGTAACCAATATAATTAAGAATGAACAAATTTGAATAGTAAAGCAGATTGCCAAACTTGTCAAGAAGAGAGATAATTTAACCAGGAGAGAAGCTGGAAAAAGTGAACAACTTAGTGATTCGCAAGAAAATTATGGATGCATCGACTTTTTTAAGGGAACATAATAGCAGCATACCTGAGGAAACTTTGGATTTTATGGAAGATGCAGCGTTTGAAAAGTTAAATGACATGGAAAAAACAGAATCCACTTATAATCGATTAATGAGAGGCCGAAATGAAAATTAACTGGGAACATGTTAGCGAAAATTTTTATAACATTAGATTGAATGATCAAGAGATTGGTACAATGCAACGAGGCAAAAATTATAATTGGGTATTGGATATCCCTAAATTGAATATTCATCGTGAAAATCAATATCGGCAAGATTTGATGGAATATGCTGAGAAAAAATTAGAAGCTGTTAAAAAGGATTCATAAACCAGGTTTTTCGGCCTGGTTCTTATTTTTCTTCCTTCACTCCTCAAGGGACCAAAGTGTTACTTCATGAAAAACGATTTCGAATAAAAGAGGTTAATATAGATAACAATTTTTTCATTATGAAACCTCCTCTATTATACCCTGCTGCCTGGCTCAGGTGGTGGGTATTTTTTATGTTGAAAACTTTTTATTGATTATTTTCGGTAGCCACTGCTACCGATTTTTGGTCTTTGCATCACTATAATACGATACATACACATTAAAAAAGGAGGATTTAATATGTTTGAGATTATTCAACGTCAACACTCTGAAATCATAAAGCTAACTAAGTATCTGATTAGGCACAATTCCATTCAAAATGTTACTGAGAATGCTTTTGATATTTCTTTATTAATAGGCACTTTGTTAGGCAAGCTTACGATGCATCTCTCAAGTGAAGATAAATTTATATACCCTTACCTGATGAACAAACAAGATCAGAAAATCCAAGAAACCAGTAGACAATTTGCAGCCGAAATGGGAGGCTTAGCTCAAGCTTTTAGTGATTATAGAAATAAATATTTAGCGGATTCAAAAATAAAAAATGCTCCTGGGGAGTTTATTCAAGAAATGGAAAAGGTGATGCAGGCAATTGTGGAGAGGATTGAGAAAGAGGAAAAGTACCTTTATCCGTTACTTTAGTTTTACTCACCATGTATGACTTTTCCTGCCAAATTTTTTTCGATTCCTAATTTTAGAACTTAAGTTCCTGTGGATAAAAGTATTTTCTAAGTGGTAATTTAGGGCTTGTTTTTTAAAATTTTTTTCTTAGAAGCAGGAACTGTTCTAGAGATGTGGAAATATTTTATCTATGAGCCCAGTCATAGAGCTGGGAGGGAGTAGAGATGCGACCAATGGGGAACCACTGGCCGCTTTAATTTTACTTACTTTGACTGTTCTTATATTTTATTTTGTGAGAAGAAAGCTTTACCTAAAATTTTCAGTAATTCTTTATAATCTGCGCTGCTTTTGAATCTTAACCAACCTCTTTTTCTGTACTTACGGATTGTGCCTTTTGGGCTTTATCAATTTCTTTTAAGCTGTTTATCAGGTTTAACACGGTTTGCTGAGAGAGGGGGGAAAGGTTACGAAAACCGGTGATTAGCTCTAGCTCTTTTTCATCAAGGGCTGGGCTTAAGTGAAAATTGATGATGTCTCCATTACTATTTTTGGTTATAGAGCCATCTTGAGTTTGAATCATGATATAGCCTAGGTTTTCCATGATTGTTTCAATAGGCACCCCCAACAGCGGGGCTAATTTTTGAAGAGTCAAGATATTTGGATTTTTGGTATCCCCGGTTTCAATCCTTGAAATTGTCGAATTTTCCACTCCGGCGGCTTTTCCTAGCGCTGCTTGAGTTGGATATCCAGCGTTTTCCCGTAGCCTCGAAAAATATTTTCCGAATTCCACAGCATCCATTTTAATAAACACTCCCTAATGTTGTTCGATAACCAAATTATACAACAATCATTGCATGAATGCAATCATTTTTAGATTGAAAATTATTTTAAGTATGATATACTATGATTGCAAGCAAGCAATAGAGAGGGGCAAAAAATGAGAGGTCCTGAGATTAAATTAAAGCCTGGAGTGCTGGATAATCTGGAAAGGGAATTAGATATCAATAAAACCGGGTTAACGGTGTTTACTGGTTTAAGCACCAGTCAGATTTACCGGGTTCGAACGGGTAAAAGTAAAGTTGGTGTTGATTTTATTGCGGGTTTATTAAATGCCGACCCTTCCAAAAAGTTTGAAGACTTTTTTGTGATAGTTAATTAATTGCATGAATGCAATCATTAAAGACCTTGACAACAAGTCATTTGGACCGGGAGGAGGTTGAGAAGACGTCAAATGTGAAGACATTGATTTTTGCAAAGAAGAGGAGGCTTGGAAATGATAGGGAGTTCCTATGATGATTATCAGACTGTTGCGATATGCGCCGGGTGCGGCTTGGAAATCCAATCCTGGGATGAAGCTCTATTGTTTAGGGAAAACGGTAAGCGGATCTGTATCCATAATGAATTCGATTGTTTAAAAGAGGCTGTTGGGGCTATTACGCCTGCGGATGAGGCCCGGAATTATCTGGAGACCTAATAAGGCAAGGCAGTTGCTAGTTAGTGGATATTAATTATTGGTTAGGTAATAGCGGAGATTGATATGTGTTGCAATCTTTTTTTGCACACATATAGGAATTGTTATGAGGGAAATGAAAAAGAAGGGATAAAAATGAAAATCATAGAGGCGCTTTGGTTAGAACAACCGAGGATGGTTATCGATTTAATCGTTACATATAATCTGGATGAATGGGCTGAAAAGGTTGGGCTGCAACCTGTTGTCGAGAAACAGAATGAAATCGCGAAACTAATGAGCCATAGGACCTATACGCGAGTTGGGCGGCGGGTACGTAAAAGACAAGGAAAAGTGATAGCTTGAGGGTAACCCGTGTTAGCGACAGTTTACTACAATATAGATTGAAAAACATAGATGGTTAAATATCTAAAGTCCCAAGAGTGTTAGATAAAACAAACAGAAACATCATTAAGATAAAAATAAAGCGGGGAATAAAAATGAAACAAGATCGATTTCGTGAAGTAGAGCAGATGTATCGCTCATTTAAGCGCCTGAAAATGAAATTGGACTTACTGCAACCAAGGAATGTACAAATTTTTAGTCAAGCGCCGGTTTATCATAATCAGCACAGTAAAGTGGAGGCGATGGCTGTTGAAAGGTTGGAACTGGAGCGCAAGATTAAATTGATTCAGGCCTGTTTGGATATTATGACCCGGGATGAGCGGTTGTTTATTGAATACCGTTACTTTCAGGAAAAAGATATGGAAATGGTGCCGGTTTTATTAAATTGGTCCCGCCGGGAAACCTTCCGCCTGCGTCAGTCGGTACTAGCCAAAACCCGCTGGTTTTTAAGTTTGGAAAACCTGGAGGCGAATAACGCCCAAAACGCCAGTTAAATAAGTTAGAGTTGGGCACTTTCCTGGCACCAAAAGTGATAAAAAATGATATATAATCTTATTGTTGGAGAGAATAAAAAACCCCTGGTTATCCGGCGGCCATTATCTTATCAACGGTCGTCAATAATTTTCCTATGACTAGCAGCAAAGGTAGAAATTTTTTGTTGATTTGGAGGGATCTAGAGTTCCTGACACAAAATCGACACACTTTTTTCAAAAAAACGTGGTATTATGGTAATGGGTAAATATACTAATTATCCCAATTGGATATAGAACATTCATTTTACAGCAAACGCTGAGGCTTTTAGCCAGAGGCGTTTTTTTATTTGCTTTCCAAGAGAGGATGGCTTTTGATATCAAATCTTTGAGGGAGGAATTTTAATGCTGAGTGTGAATGAACAAAAAATGCTGACAAGGTATTTGATTCAACTTTTACAACTTCAAGCCGGAAATGCTTCGCCGAGGGAGTTTAAGCTGTGGCGGGAAAAGGTCAAAATGGGTTTCCCCGACCGGAGAAAAAAGAAGGCCACTCAATCCGCATGGAGAAACTCCTCCCGGCATTTTCGAGAAGACCAAGAGTATGTTGATTATAAATTATACTTCTGAGGTACAAGGATATCTAGCTGGGACGAATTCAAATGGGATTTTGGCCATCTTCTCAAGGCCGGACTGGGATAAATGAAACCGATGACATGACGGAAATTGTACTTTCGAGTGAAATTGAATCGAAAATATCGGTAAATTCTGTCATTTCCCAGTGGATTTCGGCATTGTAAAATTAAAAACGTCCTCTATAGGACGTTTTTCCGTACAACCGACGACAATGAGGTTGTTGATTTTAATCTTTACTTTTTTGACGGGTTCCGGGAACTTCCATACTTCCATGTTATTTTCGAACATTGGAATATTCCTCCTTTAATACAAGAAAATGTATTATTAATATCGGCGGATTATGGAAATTACTTAGGTTTTTTGATAGAATATTTATCTTTTATAAATTCATAAAAGGTTATGATTTGTCGTTTACCTTCATCATCCAGCGCATCAAAATCAATGATTTTATCATGATCACCATAGATGGTAATCTCTTCTTTGGATTGGTTGATTTCCGAAAGTAACTTGCTGCTTTCAAGATTTAATATTGTAGCAATTTTAAGAAGTGTTCCTATAGTCGGATTGAGAATCTTCCCATTTTCCAGATCCGAAATATACCCTTGGGATGTACCGGCCTGAGATGCCAAATCAACTTGGGTTATGCCGAGTTCTTTGCGCCTTTTGGCAATAGTTTTGCCTAGAGTAGTAGTAATCATCATGATACCTCCTTACTTTTATCACTATATCATCAAAAAGTATATTTGTATAGATATAATATATAAACGAGCCTTAGTT
>JAEZKW010000303.1 GCA_023415375.1 Bacillota bacterium | reverse complement strand
CATCTATGGCCAGCTGGCCTTTTATTTCAAAGGTTTCTATGAAATTACTCCATCAATTTGACTGAAACAAATTGGAAAACGTGTAGGGCTCGATTTATATGCATTTATTATATTTAAACTGATTTATGAATCAAAATTCGATTCATTTTTATTGCTGAAATTATGTTATACTGTAACGTAATAAAATAAGTGAAGAGAGGCTTATTGTATCATCATGCGTTCAAAGGCGACTCTACTTATATGTACTGGTCTCGTATTGTCAATTACTCTACTGCTGACTACGGCCAACCCATGCGTAGCAAAAGCAACTCACCACAGGGGCAAGTCCCAGACTGGGACATCTGAAAGCTCCGGCAGCAATCCGGTTAGTGTTAAATTATATGGCGCCAAGGGCGATGGGGTCACCAACGACTCTCCCAGTATCCAAAAAGCGATTAATAGTCTAAAGTCCGGCGGCACTCTATTTTTTCCCAAAGGGAAGTATGCATTTGAACAAACTATTACTGTACCTTCCAACGTTAGGATATTAGGCGATAGCAAACGTTCTTCCGTCCTCCTGTATAAGGGCACTGATAAAGCGGTTGTTTCTGGGGAAAGAGTGGGACAGCAATACGGAACAGGCTCCTATTATTTGACCATTGAAAATATTGCAATTCGCGGGGCTCAAGATTTAGGGACAGGCCTCTTTATTACTTCCCGATACTTAACCATGAATGATGCTGAAGTGAGTCATTTTGCTGTCGGGGTCGATTGTCAGTTTTGTTGGACCAATAAATTTTCCAACGTTTCCTTTTTCTTTAATGATGTTGCCTTTAAAGGAGGCGCCCTATTAAATGCCAACAGTTTTATTAACTGTATTTTTTCAACGGGTTCCAAAGCAGTGACATTTAAACAAGGTTGGAATATTTCCTTTGTCGGGTGTCAATTTGAAGGATATACCGACGCTTGCTTTGCATTCAATGAAGCCTATACCTATGCGATTTGGAACCTCTCCATCAACGGTTGTTATTTTGAAAACCCCGGAAAGTGTATCGATGCCGGGCCTAACAGTTCATTTTATCAGTTATCATTATCCAACAGTGCCATCACAACCCATGGGACAGGCCCGGCTTTAGTGATGAATAATTCAGACAGCAACGGAAAAATATCCGGTTTGATCGAAAATAATACCTTTATCCGCGACAATAACGGTTCGACGGAATCTTTTGTCCATCTTGAAGGCCCAGCTTTTTTAATGTTCCGCAACAACAGAGGATATGCTTCCCCCGGTAATGTTCCCGTCCAGTTATTTGATAGTTTTACCAAAGACAATCATAATTCTTCCGTTGTGGAAGAATTGACAGATTCGAACCGGCTCAATTTTTCCGGCGTCGGTGTTTTCGATAAAGGGGTTATCCTAGGAAATACATTACCCGCATCCATTGACCAGGGATTATTAATTTATGACAATGGGAAATTAAAAATTTATCTGGATCCTTCTAAATATGAATATCTCCAAACCAATAAATCCGGTCCTAGCTCCGAAAGGCCGACAGATTGTTTTGTGGGGATGATGTATTTTGATACTACATTAGGTCGCCCTATCTGGTGGAATGGTTCCAACTGGGTTGATGCAAACGGGAAAAAGAAATAAATAATAGAAATATTCTACTGTAGAAAGAAGGTTAATTCATGAAACGCTTATCCATAAAGATCCTGCTTTTGGTATCCATATTTGCCCTTCTGACCACAACTCTTTTTGCCGAGGGCAGCGATAAAGATAAGATTATAACCGATATCATGTTACAAAGCCTCCAAATGTGGCACTACAGTCCAAAACCCGTTGATGAACACCTTTCCGAGCGGATTTTCCGACTATATCTAAAAGACTTAGATCCTAATAAGCAGTTTTTATTAAAGTCCGATGTTGAGCACCTAAAGAATTACCAAAATCAACTGGACAAACAGTTACAAAATGAGAACTACGATTTTTATGAAATGTCCAAAATCCTTCTTCAGCAACGTATCGCCGAAGTGGGTCAAATGGTTCAGGAAATATTGGCAAAACCTTTTGACTTTTCAATCAATGAAACCTTTAATACCGACCCGGAAAAACGGAATTTTCCTGATGGACCTCAAGGACTCAAAGAATATTGGCGCTTAAATCTAAAATATCGAACCCTGTTGACTTACCTTGAGATAACTAATCCATCCCAAGACAAAGCGGCCACGGGGGAAAAAGGGCAGATCAATTTAGGCCAACCCCTCCAACCCGATATTGAACGCCAGGCCCGGGAAAAGGTAGCTCAAAATTTGAAACGAAGTTTTGATAGATTGCTCCATCAAAACGATGAAACCCGGTTCGGAGAATTTTTGAATACCATCGCCGAAAGCTTTGACCCACATACCCAATATTTTTTACCGGAGCAAAAGGATGAATTTGATGCCACTATTACTGGAGTGATGGAGGGGATTGGCGCCACTCTTAAAGAAGACGGCGATTATACCAAAGTAGTTGAAATAGTTCCCGGAAGTGCCGCCTGGCGCCAAAAGGGCCTGGAGGCTGATGATATCATTCTTAAAGTCGCTCAGGGAGATGCGGAGCCTGTTGATACGACGACCATGCCTCTGAGTGACGTCGTAAAAATGATTCGGGGTAAAAAAGGCACTGAAGTGCGACTCACAGTTAAAAAACCGGACGGTCGGATTGTAGTGATTCCGATTGTTCGTGATGTTGTCGTCATGGAAGATGCATATGCCAAGTCAGCTCTGATTACCAATCAGAAAACCGGAAAAAAATATGGTTATATTAATTTGCCTTCCTTCTATCAGGATTTTAAGACAAACTCTCATAATGCGGCAGATGATGTTCATAACGAATTAGACAAACTCAACGCTGCCAAAGTGAATGGAGTGATTCTTGACTTACGCAACAATGGGGGTGGCTCTCTGGAAGATGCCGTAAAAATGGCGGGACTTTTTATCAAGGAAGGTCCGATTGTTCAAGTCAAAGATAATAAGAAAAGTATCAAAGTGATGTCCGATCCCGACCCTGGGGTTGTATATGGCGGACCATTGGTGATATTGGTAAACTCTCTAAGTGCTTCGGCCTCCGAAATTTTATCTGCTGCTTTGCAGGATTACGGCCGGGCTGTTATTGTCGGTGGACCTAGAACTTTTTGTAAAGGAACAGTCCAAGTCGTTGTAAACCTTGATCAAATCCTTTCGGATCAATTCCAGTCTATTAAACCTGCGGGTTCAGTAAAAATGACGATTGCTAAGTTTTATCGCATTAACGGAGGATCAACCCAAGGCAAGGGAGTCACAGCTGACATTGCTTTACCCGACCTTTATGGATACCTCAAAATCGGTGAGAAGAACTTGGATTATCCTTTACCATGGGATACAATCTCAGCAGCATCTTATCAAAAATGGACCAACGGGCCAATTAATATTGCTAAATTAAAGCGGCTCAGCGAACAAAGGGTCCACCGAAGCAAAGCGTTTCAATATATTCATAAGAATGTTGTCCAACTGAAATACCGGCAGGAACATTCTTATGAACCGCTTCAATTTACTAAATTTTTAGAGGAACAAAAGTTATTACAGAATGAATCCGATCAGCTCAAAAATTTGCCCGTGGAAAAACCGGATTATGTAAAAATATCTGCTTTTGAAACAAAAGATACTACGGATCCGCAATCCTCGAAAACAGTGGATTGGTTAAAGCAGATTAACAAAGACGCTTATATCAATGAAGCATGGCACATTTTAGAGGACATGTAGGTCCCTTAGTATCCACGCTTGAGCCAACACAAAAATAAGGGGCTACTGCAAAACTTCCTGTTAATTTTGCAATAGCCCCTTATTTTTGCTCCAAAATCAATGCAGGTTTTATTTAAGTTAAAGTCTAATTACCGCTTTGCCAGTAATCCAAAATCCCTTGGTAAATACCCTCAGCAGCTCTATCCTTAAATTCGGGTGTCATTATAATATTCTCTTCCTGAAAATTGGATAAGAACCCAACCTCCTGCCCGGAGCATAAAGGAAACAACTGATTCTTACTTTTAATAACTGTTATGGAAAAGATTCTGTTTTCAAAAGATAATGTTCTCTTACCCGAACGGAAGTTCTTTTCCTAAAATTCCCCTCATAAGTTATTAAAAGGACCACGAAAGGGGGGACCTAATCATGCCAACAGCAGGTGAAAAACCAGGCCAAGGAATTTACATCTGTGATTACTGCGGATATGAAGTGATGGTCGATAATGCAAAAGATGTTTTACCACCTTGTCCAAAATGTAAGCGTAGTTCTTTCCATCGCTCTAAATAAGCATAAATTGGCCCGATTATTTTAATGGATTCTTCGGCCATCAAACTAAAACCATTGGTTTAAAAATATGTTATGGAATTTTTTTTAATTGACAAATAGTAATAATTACTATATAGTAACAATATGGAAAAAATTGATTTTAAAACATCCATGGAATTATTTTATCAAAAATGTGAAGAGCACTCTCTTAAAGTAACGCCCCAACGGGTTTTCATTTACCAAGAGTTATTAAAAGCGACTGATCATCCTTCCATCGACGATATTTTTAAACGAGTTAAAGTCAGTTTACCGAATATATCTTTTGATACGGTCTATCGTACTGCCATGTCCTTATCCGAAGCTGGAATCATTGATATTGTCGAAAACGGCGGTTCGAAGCGTTTTGACGCCAATACCGACCTACATCACCATTTTCATTGTCTTGGATGCCAAAAAATTGTGGATTTTGACTCTGAATATTACGACACTATTGAAATTCCAGTCGAACTAAAGAAACAGTTTACCATATTACACCAAAGAATTATTTTAGAAGGCTTTTGTGAAGAATGCACTAAAAATCGATAGTTTTTTAGAAAACAAAGGAGACGATAATTAATGAAAAATCTTAAAGGAACTAAAACCGCGGAAAATCTTTTAAAAGCATTCGCTGGTGAATCACAGGCCAGAAACAGGTATACCTTTTATGCTTCAGTCGCTGATAAGGAAGGGTACAAACAGATCAAGAATATCTTTATTGAAACAGCGGATAATGAGAAAGAGCACGCCAAGAGATTTTACAAGTTTCTTTTAGAAGGACTTGCCGATGAGCTCCCCACCATGATTGAAATTAATGCCGGATATCCTGTGGCCCAAGGTACAACTTTAGAAAACCTAAAAGCAGCCGCTGCCGGCGAAAATGAAGAATGGT
Source organism: Bacillota bacterium (assembly GCA_023415375.1). Classification (GTDB taxonomy): domain Bacteria; phylum Bacillota; class UBA4882; order UBA8346; family UBA8346; genus UBA8346. The sequence continues at coordinate 7,332 of JAEZKW010000303.1, read as the reverse complement.
CCACACTCTACCCCGACTTTGCCAAAGTTGCCGAACAAGAAGGCTTCCCTGAAATTGCCGGAGCTTTCAAAATGATTGCCACTGTTGAAAAACGCCATGAAATCCGTTACCAAAAGCTGGCTGAAAATGTCAGTGGTTATCAAGTTTTTAAGAAAGACGGAAAAACTTATTGGAAATGTCTCAATTGCGGTTATATTCATGAAGGGACTTCAGCACCAGAGAAATGTCCCGCTTGCCTCCATCCTCAAGCCTATTTTGAAGTTTTTGTTGAAAATTACTAAATTAAAGATCTTTCAAATTACCCTAATTGCCAAGAAAGCGAGCCAGAAAATACTTTTATTCTAATCATTATTTTCTCGAATAAGCATCTTGAATGCCTACCACCAACTAACTCCCACACGCACTTATGCGCGCGGGAGTTAGTTGTCTATTGACATCTTGAGTAATTAGCCTTCTGATCCCATTTTCATCCTTTCGATTGAAGTTGTCTAGGTCTATAATCAATTACTTTCCTGCATCCAATGTTGTAACCCCCGGCGAGGTATCTTTTTGCATAGTATGGACTAGAACATCAGCAAAGAAATCTACAGCCCGGTAAGCTTCTTCCAAAGTAGTATACTGGTCTCCGAATTCAATTAATGTGGCATGGGAATGTAAATGTTGATTATAACGGGCATCCGAGATGATAATGCCATTACTCAATCCTGGATAATACAAATCCATATTTTCATTAAGTTTCTTGGCAAACTGCAAGTTCCCTTTCCAATGGGGATGGGGCAAACCCATTTTATTGCTACCAACAACTGTAACAATGGTGGCGGTTTTAACGCCCTTTACCATTCGGCTGCTCTCTAAACCCGGTGTAGCATCGCGATGGACATCCAAAACTACTTTTGTATCTGGATATTGTTTCAAGTAATTGATTATCGTTACTTGGGAACGTTTATAAGAATCTCTAAAAGGGAATAGATCATGAATCGTTTCCGAGTGCATACATTTGATATGATATTTTTCTTCCAAGACCTTTTGAAGATAGCTGCCAACTTTAACGATGTCTCCTTTTTGATTAGGGGTATGGTCCTTACCACAAGCCGGGATATAGGACTCTGTTGTATGTGTATGATAAATAAAAACTTCAGGGCTCGAGGCTAACTCGGGCAAAGTAGCATCGCCCTGATCCTCCGGAGTTGGCACAGGAAGCTGTGGAGCTACTTCCGGATGATTTTCGATCGGCACCGGAGTTATCTTTAGTGGGATTTTAGGTTGCACTTTAATCAGCGCCAGTAACGGAAACTGTGTCCGAAGAATCTCCAGTGGGCTGGTATTTTTGATATTAGCCGCCAGATACCAATATATTTGGATCCAGTTAATGTTTAAAAAAGTTAAGGGATCGTCCTCGTCCACCATTTTTTCCAGAAATGGTATTCCATTCTTAAGAATAAACTTGCTAGTCTGGGTATCAAGTCGAATGGTACTCCCTGCTTCCGCTATGGCGTTTGAAGGCAAAGCTCCGCCCTGACGAATGATATGGGCAATCAAAATGCCGAACATTACCAACAAAACCAAGGCCACGATTAGCGCTAGCCTTAGCAAAATCTCATTTCTTGAATTATGATTATTGGATTCGTTTATCATCGCAACATTATTGTATGCGCGCCGAACGATAATTAGAATCATTTTTTATTTCAATTAAAGCTGGCCTTTTGTAGTCTGGTAAAATCGTCATTCCTATACCAATGAATTATGCCCGGATCTTGTTATGATTCCTGAATACAACACCACACATATTATCAGAGTATTTTATTTGCACCGTTCAAACTGTGAAAACCCCGAAATAATCCAATTTAGCTCAACCTTTTTATTTGTTTCGTCCATAAGATAACAATACAAAAATATATGAGGGAATAATTTGTTGATTTAAGTTACGAACTTTCATGTTTTATATAACATATTTTATCAAAGGGCAAGCAACCAAATAGTTAATGCCCGGAGGGCTATGCCCTTTCAATCCTATAATAAAGGAGTAATAAAATGGATGGTAGACCAGATGAACGCAAAGACTTCCGAATTATTGATTCAGAGATTCGAATCGAAAGTGAAGAGCAGCGGTTCTTGATCGGCCGATTTCCCAGCATTGCAATAACCGGCTTCATCGATGTCGAGAAATTCCTTTCATTTGAAAAGCAGAATTTCTTCCTTGAGAAGAAACTGCCATTTCAAATTCTGATTATCTCTTCCGATGAAAATAACCATAAGTAGTTTTATTTGAACTTTAGTTCCGAGTCCATCTGATGCGGAACTAAAAGAAGGATTGCCTTATTATGGGGTAATCCTTCTGAAATTGTACTATAAACTACCATTATTTCATTAGGAGGAATTTGAAATGAACCATGACCCCGCTCAACATCAAGATGTTCAAATCATACTTACGTTTGCAATTGCTGAGGATATGACAATGGCTGATATTAATACCATTACGGATGGAATTGTCAATTTAATTCGGAACTTTTTACGGAAGTTGTTACGGCTTCGGTATAAAATCTGCATCAAACCGGTAATTTTAGACGTTGTTCCTCTTCCATTTAAAAATCCTTTGATAGATACCTGCAACTAAAGTCAGTCCCTACCATCGCCTCTTTCAACCGCAAAATTGAATTTTTAAGCTGCAAATATAATATTATTAATCGACGTAACCTTAGATTCAAAATGGTTACCAAAATTAAAGTATTTTGCACATGATTATGATTGACTATTTCTTAATTTAATGATAGATTTTGCTTAAAACTAAATATTGGTTAGGTATCCGTAAAACGGATTGAAAAGGGAAAACGGTTTAAATCCGTTACAGCCCCCGCTACTGTAAATGATGATGCTCCGTGCTTCGTGCCACCGAGAACCCTCGGGAAGGCCGCGGTTGCAAATGAATCGTAAGTCAGGAGACCTGCCTATACCTTTATAATTTATTACCTTCGGAGGGAAGGCTTTTATTTGATCGAAAATTAATCTCCAGGATTAATTTTTTTATTTATAAAAGCTCTCTCTAGGGGGATGCCTTATTCTTGCTTTCCGGAAAAAATTTTACGATGACTCGCGCGCGCGCGCGGATATATTTCAAGAAGCGAATATTGCTAGCGAAAGCCTGGTTGACATTCACACCCAGAAATAATGATATAGTGATAAAAGGTAGGCATCAAAAAACGTGGCGAAATTGATTTTAATCACCGGCGGGGCTCGCAGCGGTAAAAGCACATATGCTGAAAAGATAGCATCCAAGGCCGGTTCAAATGTCCTATATATTGCAACTGCTCTTCCAATCGATTCTGAAATGGAAGAACGGATTGCAAAACACCGCGAACATCGGCCTTCTCATTGGCAAACGATTGAGGCCTATCGGGATTTAGATACGCTGATTTTGAAAAATACTCCGGGAAAATCAGCTGTTTTATTGGATTGTGTTACGGTAATGCTTAATAATTTATTATTCGATGCCGGAGTGGATTGGGAGACCGCCGACTTTTCGATGATTGCCGACCTTGAAGAACAATCCCGGAAAGAGTTTCAAAAATTGATTATTTGTGCGGACAAGTTAGATATTCCCATTATCCTGGTTACCAATGAACTTGGGATGGGACTAATGCCTGGAAACCGTCTTTCCCGGATTTTTATGGATATTCATGGCCGGATCAACCAGTTATTGGCTTCGGCTGCTCAAGAAGTCTTTTTATGCGTATCAGGAATTCCGCTGCAAATAAAATAACACTTAAAAAAATATCTTTGCTCCAAACTAAAAAATCTCAAAAGTTATACTATCGATTAAGGGCGCGTGCAGTATAAAGGAGCGAATTTTGTTTTGCGAATCATTAAACAAATCTTATGGTTAATTCAATTTTTAACGACCATTCCTTTAAAGCTTTATATTTCAATGGAACCAGAGGATTTTGGCAAGTCACTGCCTTATGCCCCTTTGATCGGTTTACTGCTGGGTGGAATTCTGGCCGGTAGTTTTTATATACTACGATTCCTCTTTCCCGCCATTATTAGCAGCTTATTTTTATGTATCATCTATGTCTTTCTCACGGGCGGACTACACCTTGATGGAATCGGTGATACGGCGGACGGATTATTTTCTCATCGGCCCAAAGAACGTATCCTAGAAATCATGAAAGATAGCCGGATCGGGACAAATGGTGTTTTAGCCATCATCCTTATTATCCTTAGCTACATTTTTTTTATAATGCAAATTCCAACGAAAGACTTGAGACTGATTGTATTAATGCCGGTTATCGGAAGAATGGCCCTCCCTCTTGCAGCCGGACTTGAGAAATATGCACGGCAAAACGGTCTGGGAGTTCATTTTATTAATTTCTGTGGTCCGAAGGAAATACTCATCGGTATAACGATCACGAGTATCCTATTTGTTCTGTTCCTTGGAATCAAGGGACTCCTGATCGTTTTTTTGACAGGAGTTTTAATATCTTTAGTCATTAAATTTTTCGCTGCCAAAATTGATGGAATCACCGGTGATATTTTAGGCGCGGTTTGCGAATTAGCTCAGCTATTGTATTTAGTTTTGATATACCTTATTTACTTGCGTCCCCAAACTTTACTGTAAGAGAAAGGCTTAGCTCATGTTGGAACTTATTTTGATTCGCCATGGAGAAACCGATGGTAGTCAAAGAAAGGCTTTTGTCGGTTGGACCGATTTGGAATTAACTGAGGTAGGAACGACACAGGCCTATACCATCAAAGAAAAACTGGCCCATCAAATACCCGATGCGATTTTTTCCAGCCCATTAAAACGGACTTATCGAACCGCAGAAATCATTAATAAGGCCTACGGACTAAAGATACGAACTTCGGAATCCCTTAAAGAAAGGGACTTCGGCCTGTGGGATAATCTAACATTAGCCGATATCAAGGCTAATCATCCAGTTGAAGCCGAATTATGGCTCAAGGATCCCACTTGCCCCATTCCTGGCGGAGAACATCTCATACAATTCCACCAACGGATAATATCTTTTATTGATGGCATAATTCAAAGTTGTCCAAACGAGCGGATCTTACTGGTAACCCATGGTGGTTGTATCCGCACCATGATTACCCATCTGTTGGGATTTAAAGCCGAGGACTGTTGGCGGTTTAAAATCGACATAGGAAGTATTGCCAAAGTGGAAGTGGACGAAGGCGGATATGCTTATTTAACAATGCTTAATGGCTAATAAACGAATATCTTGTATACTTAAGTCATAGATTCAGTGACTCCCTTAATGGATAGCTAACGGAGGTATGGCAAAATTGGTGATGGACCGCTTGATGGATTATGGATTTGCCATTGTTCTTGATTGGTTGATTGGAGACCCTTATTGGTTGTATCACCCGGTCCGGGCTATCGGACTTTTAATTCAGGCGATAGAGAATTTACTACGCAGATTGCAAAGCAAGGTTCATTTCCATCAACATTCTCAAGCGTCCCAAGCGGTTTGGGAACGATCTTTCGGCGTCATTCTGGCCGCCTTAACAGTTGGAATCACTTTTACAGGGGCTTGGTTCATTCTTAAAATCGCAGCCGACATTAACCCCATACTGTTCCACATTGTTAACGTTTATTTCTTATATACCACATTAGCGACCCGGTGTCTGGCGGATGAAGCCTTAAAGGTCCATACTTTACTCATCCAAAATAATCTTCTTAAAGCGCGCGAGCGGGTCGGCATGTTAGTGGGCAGGGAAACTAGGCATTTGGATGAAAAAGAAGTTATTCGGGCTGTGGTAGAAACTACAGCCGAAAATACCGTGGATGGGGTCATATCCCCCCTCTTCTATATCGTCATTGGTTCTTGTTTTGGAATAGCCGCCCCGCTTACTCTTGCATTCAAAGCCATCAGTACGTTAGATTCGATGGTAGGATATAAAAACGATCGGTATCTGTATTGGGGATGGGCCTCCGCCAGACTTGATGATTTCGCTAACTATCTTCCAGCCAGGCTCTCCGGCTTGTTGATTCCATTTAGTTTTTTTATAATGGGCAAAGGATTTCTCAATAGTTTTACCATGATGCGCCGGGACCGCCGAAAACATGCCAGCCCTAATTGTGCTTTTCCTGAAGCGGCTGTAGCCGGAGGTTTAGGAGTCCAACTGGGTGGTGCCAACACCTACTTCGGTAAACGGGTCCAAAAACCGACACTCGGTGACCCGACCAGGGATTTAGCGAATCATGATATTTTACAAACTATTAAAATGTTATATTATACCGCGGCAGTTACCAGCATCATCGGATTCATGGTGATTCTTACGGTATGCTTATAATAAAGAAAGGGGAGTCAAAGTTGCCACAATCCGATAACCAACATGGGGGAAATATTCATCAAGTAGCCCAAAAGTTACACCTTGACCCCCAAAAAATCCTGGACTTCAGTTCCAATATTAATCCGCTTGGTATGCCGAAGTCCCTAAAAGAACGTTTCATTAGAAATATTGACCAGCTTACTTTTTACCCTGACCCGGAATATTACACCCTTCGCCAAAATATCGCTCAATATCTGGATGTCCCATACTCACAGATTATTCCCGGCAATGGTGCCTCTGAAATTATTTATCTCTTGTTGAATACATTAAGGCCGAAAAATCTGCTGCTTTATGCACCGACCTTTAGCGAATACGAAAAAGCGGCTCGTTTAGCAGATGTGAATGTCCATTATTATAAACTATCGGAGGCTGAGGGGTTTAAACCCGACTTAACTAAGCTTGCAGATAGCATAGAAACAGTCGATTGCTTATGCTTATGTAACCCCAATAATCCCACTTCAACTTTACTATCTCCCGCGGAATTAACGAGCCTCGTTGATCTGGCAAAACGCAAAAAGGTCACTTTTATCTTGGATGAATCATTTATTGAACTTACGGCGCCAGGTAACCGTTATTCTATGGCCCCCTGGCTGAAAAATCACGACAACCTTTTTATCATCCGTTCTTTTACTAAAATCCTTGCTCTGCCCGGTTTACGGCTCGGCTATGGCCTGGGCCCTTCTCCATGGATCGAAAAAATGGCCCAAAGTAAAATTCCCTGGTCGGTGAATGCGTTATCCTGTATTATTGGTAATTATTTACCTGAAATCCCCGAATTTTTGGCAAAGACTTCGCTTTGGTTGACAATGGAGACAAAATGGCTATTTCAAGAATTACTCAACATTCCTTCTTTAAAACCATTCCCGCCCCAGAGCAATTTTATTTTGGTCAAAATTAATTCTCCCCGGCTCTCAGCGGCTGAGCTCCAAGATAAAATGGCTCTCCAGGGTATTCTAATTCGCAATGCAGCGAATTTTCATTCGTTAA
>JAEZKW010000299.1 GCA_023415375.1 Bacillota bacterium | reverse complement strand
CCAATCATGCCGGTGGAGTGTTTAATTCCCATTGTTATACCGATGCCTATCAACAAATCTTAGGAAATAAAGTGTCGCCGGAAAAAGCAGTGAAAGAATTACAGACCCGAATTGAACAAATATACAGTAAGTAGGGGCTAACCCGGCTGGGGCACGTAAAAAGATGAAAATGGTAGGAAGCCTAAACTCACCTAACCCTTGCCCTTCCCCTAAGAAGTTTTTTGGCTAGCCATTTCAAGTGGAAGGGTAACCCTAGCCATTAATCCCTAAAAGATTTTTGACCCCGGAGGCATCGGTTACTCTTCCCGCAACGGGAAGAGCGAGAGTTAGGTCAAATAGGCAACTTGATCAGCCTCTCATTTTTAGTGAGTTCTAAACGCGTAGGGGGCGACGGCTTTCCCCGCTCCCTATAGCCATTCTATTGGAGTAATGAAGATGGAAAATTATAATCTAATGAAGATGGAAAAATCAAATCTTCTGAAGAAACCTCGTCGGCAACATGAAGGCAGATTGGCTTTTTGGCTGCTTGCGCCAACCGCCGGATATTTAATACTGGTTATGTTAGTCCCTTTTTGCTGGGCGGTCTATATGAGTCTGACCGATAAAATGATTGGCGCCGCCGCCCATTTTATCGGCCTCCGCAATTATTGGAACCTGATTTTTGAGCCGTTGTTTTTAAAAGCTTTGTTGAATACGGTTATTTTTACGGTCGTCGCCGTGATTTTTAAAGTCTTTTTCGGCATGGTGATGGCATTGGTGCTTAATGAGGATATCAAGGCCCGCAGTTTCTTCAGAGCATTGCTTATTTTACCCTGGACCATCCCCACTTTGGTTTCCGTTTATATTTGGCAATGGCTTTATTCGGATGTCGGCGGGGCGTTAAACTATATTTTAATCCACTCAGGGATCATGAAAGGGTCTGTTGGCTGGCTATCCACACCGTGGCTGGCGATGACCTCGGTCATCATTGTCAATGTTTGGCGCGGGACGCCGTTTTTAGGCATTTCCATCCTGGCCGGGCTGCAAACCGTGGACTTAGGGCTCTATGAAGCGGCCAAAATTGACGGCGCCAATATAATTCGGCAGTTTTGGCATATTACCTTGCCGGCGGTTAAAAACGTCATCATCTTGGCGGCGATCATCACTACCATTTGGACCTTAAGTGATTTTGAAATTATTTGGTTGTTAACCCGCGGTGGTCCCGCCAATGGGACTCAAGTTCTCTCAACCCTGAGTTATACTTGCGGTTTTCTCAACATGAATCTAGGGAAAGCGATAGCCATTTCGATCTTTCTTTTTCCGGCTTTGATCGTATTGGTACACTATATTACCAAAAAAAACATGGACTTGGAGGTGTAAAGGATGAATATCACCGGCAGAAAAATGCTTACCTATGCAACACTACTGGTGTTTTTACTATGCGCTTTGTTCCCGATTTACTGGATACTGATTACATCGATGAAAACCCAGCTGGAAATCTATAATATCATCCCGACCTTTTGGCCGAAAAAAATAGTTTGGACATCATACTCTGCCATATTTTCAAGCCCGAAGTTTGTAACGAGTCTCAGAAACAGCTTGTTTGTAGCAACGGTCGTATCGTTCATCACGATTGGATTGAGTGCATTTGCAGCCTATGCGCTTTCAAAATTAAAATTTCGGGGACGCGGGGCCATGTCCAAAAGTATTTTATATGCTTATTTAATGCCGCGGACAGTACTATTTATCCCGTTATATATTTTAGTCTGTAAACTGGGGCTTAATAATAATATTTTTGCCATGGTGTTGCTCTATCCCACTTTTACCATACCTTATGCGACCTGGATGCTGAGCGCCTATTTTTCCTCAATCCCGAAAGAACTGGAAGAGGCCGCCGTGATTGACGGCAATTCCAGAGTAGGGGCCTTGTTCCGGGTGGTATTTCCTTTGTCATTGCCTGGGATAGTCGCGACGGCGATCTTTTCGTTTACCTTGTGTTGGTGTGAATATTTATATGCTTTGGTTGTTTTAACCGATGAAATGTCGCGAACGCTTCCTCTGGCCTTGTCGGACATGATTGTTGCCGATGCTTTTGCATGGGGGCCTTTGATGGCCGGAGCCATGGTCGCCACCGTGCCTGCGGTAATTTTGTATATTTTTGCCTCGCGGTATTTGATGAATGGGATGACTTTAGGCGGAGTGAAAGGATAGGAGAACCGGCAATGAAAAAAATACTGATAACCTTAACCAAAAGGGAAGAAGCGATAACCAAACAAGCCGTAGCGGATTTTTGTCTGGATGGTGACTATGAAGTTACCGCATTGTTCAATGATACTGAAATTGAGGAAGCAAAGTTATGTGAAATCATTCAAGATGCCGATGCATTGATTTTTGGAATGGAACATATTACCGAAGCGGTTCTTTGCGCCGCCCGGAAATTGAAAATCCTTTGTAAATTCGGTGTCGGACTTGATAAAATAGACCGTCAGGCGGTTATCCGGCATCCGGTGATGGTTACCAATTGCCCCGGAATGAATAGTAACGCCGTTGCCGAGTTGGTAATCGGGCTGATGATCGGACTAGCCCGTCAGATACCTCAATGTGACGCCGAAATGCGCCGGCACATCTGGCACATGGCACCCGGTAAGGAAATTTCAAACAAAACATTAGGCATCGTCGGGATGGGAGCGATCGGAAAGAAATTGGCCCAATATGCCAGAGCTTTTGATATGAATGTGTTGGCGTATAACCTGTATCATGATGAAGCCGCGGCAGAGGAGTTAGGATTTCGCTATGTCCGATTGGACGAAATCCTTAAAGAAGCCGATTTTTTAAGCTTGCATATTCCAGGGGATGATACCACGAAAAACATGATGGATTGGGAGCAATTGGCAGCCATGAAGCCGACGGCCTATTTGATCAATGCCGCCCGGGGCCAGGTTATCAATGAGGATGCCCTCTTTTGGGCACTGGAAACCGGGATCATCGCCGGAGCCGCGATTGATAGTTTTGCAACCGAACCTCCGTATGATTCAAAACTTTTAACCAGTAGCAAGGTAATTGCCATGCCGCACATCGGTGCGGCTACGGATGATGCAAACGACCGGATTATCCGTTTTTCGTTGCAAAACGCCAGGGATTTCCTGGAGGGCAAGGAGCCTTTAAATCAAGTAAAACAATATTAATTCAGATCTGAAACATCAAAGGATGATGAACCTTCGTTTCGGAAAGGAAGTGTTCTAAAAATTGAAAACGATTGTCTGTTTTGGAGATTCCAACACATGGGGAGTCGATCCGTTACAAGGGCCGCGGTTTAATATGCAGCAGCGTTGGCCAGGCGTGTTACGCGACAAGCTTGGCGTTGATTACTGGGTGGTTGAAGAAGGCATGGGCGGCAGGACGATAGTGTACGAGGACCCGGTTGAGGGTTTCGCATGCGGCCGGGATTATCTCATCCCCTGCCTTCAATCCCATACGCCAGTCGATTTGGCAATCATAATGCTGGGTACCAATGACCTTAAAAAACGTTTTTCGTTACCTGTTTGCGATATTGCCAAAGGCGCCGGCGTATTGGTGGATCTGGTGCGGAAGGCAAACTATCCTCGCGGATATCAGGCGCCTCAGGTATTGCTAATCGCGCCGCCTCCCATTATGGAAGTGGGCCGATTTAAAGAGATCTTTGCAGGCAGCGCAGAAAAGTCCTTGAAATTCGGGGCCTATTATGCGGATATCGCTGAGACTTTTGGATGTCATTTTATGGATGCTGGCAAAATCATTCGTTCCAGTCCGGTTGACGGAATCCATTTTGATCCCGGTGAACATGCAAAGCTGGGCCAAGCGGTTACTGAGAAAGTTAAAGAGATTTTAGGATAACCACTGGGAGGTTAAAGCGCATCTTCAAATTTCATTTTTTTAAAGTAATATTGACGGTCATTATCAGTGATTTCCCGAATAACTTGACAAGGGTTGCCGGCGGCAATCACATTAGCCGGAATATTCTTAGTCACTACACTGCCGGAACCAATAACCGTATTGTCTCCAATCGTTATGTTGGAGTTGACGATAGCCCCGCCGCCAATCCAAACATTATTACCGATAGTGATGGGAAAAGAGCAACAAAATTCTCTACGTTCATGGTGTAGGGGATGCCCTCCCGTAAAAAGGCGAACATTGGGCCCAAACATAACATTATCCCCAATCGTTACTTTAGCGCCATCGATAATAATACAATTGAAATTGGCGAAAAAATTTTCGCCGACGTGAATATAGCGGCCAAAAATACAGTAAAACGGAGATCGAATATTAAATCTATCGCCAATTTTTCCAAAAATGTTTTTAATGATTGCATTACGTTTTTCAACCTCGCTGGAAATGAGGCGGACAGGCCGTCGGGGGAGTTTATTGAATAGCATAATGAGAAAGTGTATGTGTCGTAAGTGAAAAATATAGGAATAATATTACATTTCTAGAAGGAAATTATAGGACTTTACAGAATTATATTAAAATACAAGCTTGTTAAACTTGAGTTTCCAATCCAGTTTTAACGAGGAAAAAAAGAAATGGCTGAACCATTAAGCCTTTTTGACCCCCAACCGCCACAAAATTCGGTTTTAAACAAATCCAAGAACCAAGATATAACAATTAGTGATACCTATACAGAGGAATTAGTATTTGGTTTATGCGGACCGATAGGCACTCCTATTCATAAAGTTTCAGAGGTATTAAAAGAAATCCTTGAAACAAATTATGGGTATGAATGTGTCGTATTAAGATTAAGTGAGTTTATCAAAGATGAAATAAGAAAAGAGGATCCCAACCAAGTTGCTTTTCAAGATGAATATGATAAACTTAATAAATTAATAGATGCCGGAGATCGAATCCGAAAAAAATATCGCCCCTCATATTTGGCTGAATTAGCAATAGAAAAAATCGCTGAGTCAAGAACGAATGAACTTGATATTAATGAAAAGAAAAAGATAGCCGAAAATACAGGGGAACTCATTCATTATCAATCCCGCCGAAAATGTTTCTTAATAGATTCTATTAAAAATCAGTATGAACTTGATATTCTAAAAGCCGTATACCGGGATTTATTTTACTTTATCGGTGTGTTTTCTCCAAAGTCAAAACTTGAGGAAGAACTTCAAAGAAAAAGGGGTTTAAAACCTTTTCAGGCTCAAATTTTGATCGATAAAGACTCCGGCGAAAGCATTGACCGAGATTACGCAAAGTATGGGCAAACCGTTCGAAAAACTTTTCCTCAGGCTGATTTATTTATCCGAATTGATAGGAATACCGAAGAACACCTTAGATTTAAGGTTGAACGTTTTTTACACTTAATATTTAATACAAAAATCATAACTCCCACGAATGCTGAAACAGCAATGTATTTAGCTGCAGCAGCATCAGGAAACTCAGCATGCCTGTCCCGCCAAGTAGGAGCATGCCTAACCGATTCTGAAGGAAGTGTTATTTCTGTAGGCTGGAATGATGTACCTAAGGCAGGAGGTCGCCTATATCAATTTAAGGAATCCGATAAATTAGGCGAAAATGATAATCGTTGTATGAATATCGATAACGGTAAATGCCACAACGATTTAGAGAAAGAACGTCTCGCAAGGGAAATTGCAGAAAAAATGATTGATGAAGGGATATCTCAGAAGAAAGATCAAGAAAGAATTATATCGATATTGTTGAATACCAGATTAAAAAGTTTAATCGAATTTTCCAGAGCCATTCACGCAGAAATGTATGCACTAATTTCTGCGGGGCAAAATAATGGTTCAAAAATTATCGGAAGTTCATTATATTGCACTACATACCCTTGTCATAATTGTGCAAGGCATTTAATAGCCGCTGGAGTAATGAATATCTTTTATATTGAACCTTATCCTAAAAGCATGGCGATTAAATTACACTCTGATTCTATTACAGAAGATGAAAAGGATTTAACAAAGGTTAGATTATTAGCATTTGATGGGGTCTCTCCAAATCGATATCTACAATTCTTTACATATAAACAAGATGATCGCAAAAAAATTTTTAGAAAAGGGATCAATACTTCGGAAATTTTGCCGAAAAATGAAGTGACTTTAGAATCATTACCCATTCTCGAAAGTATCATAGTCAAGAGGTTGAACAGGTTAAAAGAGGGGAAGAATGATGAGTAATAAAGTTTGTGATACAAATCAATTGCCATTAATGCTTGAGTTTAAATCGATATCGATTTCTCCAACCAATAATGAAGACCGGAAAATAGTAAATTTTAATGATTATCGAACTAAAAAAGAAAAGGATTTCTTTACCCATACTGTTGATTATTTAACAAAGCATCTGCAAAAATAATCGTCATTAAAGCCGTAGGTTATCAGGGCGGCCGGTTCTCCGGCATCCCCATCACTTCTGAACGAATTCTCTTAGGTCACCATGACCAAGTCAGGCCCGAGGATGTCATCGGCGGCTCCGGCCATCGCACCAGCCGTCCGGACTCTTCATCCTTGAAACCCTACCGAACAGGCCAGCGCGCGTGCGCGCGACATCTTTTCCCTTTCATCCTTATAACCCAAAGAGTCCTAGAAAAACTTTAAGCAACCGCACCCCCACCCCGGTGGAACTCTCCTGCGGGGCGGAAATCTTTCATCACTTTCATGCCCTGTTCCCAGAGGTCCCAATTTTCGCCGTTGGAGCCAAAGCAAGTCATACTTTGACGGAACTGAATATTCCTTTTTCTCATCTGCCACACCCAGCCAACGGACATGCCAATCAATTTCGGGAGACAGTGGGAAAACAGGTGGTAGGTAAGTAATTAAGTGCATATGTAAGTCGGATATAGGATCGGATATAGGGCCCTAATGTAAGTCGAATGATGCCGAAAAATGGCCTGAGAATTCGTTAAGGGATTTATAAATTGTTTGGACGTTTGCCGACAGGGGACGTCACCCACTCCCCTGCACCCCTAGGGCCAAGGGTTGTAGCCGGACAACCCTTGGAACCCGCCGGCCCGGGGGCTAAGTCCCCCGGGTACCCCCTCTATCGCCCCGGCCATCCGGTTGCCGGGGTCGGAGTTTTTGATTAGGTTGACGCCGACCTCGTGTCGGCGTCTTCTATATATTTCTGTGGGCCGACGGCAGTTTTTCATCCAAGAAAAGATGCCGCGCCGCCGACATCCTTGATCGGCGATTATAATCCTTTCAAAGGAGTCTATAAATAAGGCATTCAAGAAGTTTAATTGGGCCTAATATTAAGCGTAAGAAAAGGAGCCAATATGTCAGCTCCGAAATGGTCAACAGGAGGTTGACCACGCGGCTTTGAGTTATGGATGACTCTAGCCGTCGGCCCACAGAACTGCCCAAGAAGACGACTACACGGATGTAGGAATCAGTTAAATTGCGCAAGCATTCCTTAAAATATTTAAAACAGTTGTTTGAGCGAAACCGAAAGCTAAAAATTGTTAAGGCAAAACAGGCTCAAGATGGTCAGTGCAGACCCGCGGTGTAATGATAAATCATTGACACAAACAAATGTTCGTGATACTGTTTAAGTGGAAAAAATTACTACTCAATAATGTAATGAGTCATGAGGTGAAATTTGGAATGGAGCAGGCACCAGGAGGAGATATATTACTATATCAAACCGAAGATGGACAGACCCGAGTGGAAGTGCATTTGGATGGTGAAACCGTTTGGCTTACTCA
>JAEZKW010000233.1 GCA_023415375.1 Bacillota bacterium | reverse complement strand
GCTTATTCTTGCTAGATTTTTTCTTTTTTTATGTTTTTTATTCTGGATTCTGGCTTCAGAATTCCATTATTCGTAGTATTACTCATTCCGAATTCTGGCTCCTGAATTCTAGATTCTGAATCCTATATGAATTGAAGCCAATTGAGGAGGAATCCCAATGATTGCTACATTAACCGGCACCGTGGCAAGTGTCGGAGGTGAAAGTTGTATTATCGAAGTCGGTGGTGTGGGTTATTTAGTGAATATGCCACTCCCTGCTTTGGAAATATTGAGCCATACGGAGGAACAAGTTAAAATTTTTACCCATTTTCATTTGCGGGAGGATGGGGCCAGCTTATACGGTTTCTTATCGAATTCCGATTTAAACGTTTTTAAGAAGGTTATTGGGGTTTCGGGAATTGGCCCTAAAACTGCCTTGGCGATAATTGGAAATCTGCCGGGGGATCGTTTTCGGGAGGCGATTCAAAGTGAAGATCACCGTATTTTAACGGCCATACCGGGGATCGGACTAAAAACCGCCCAACGCTTAATTTTGGAGCTCAAAGGGAAGCTAGGCAAGACTACAGGCGGCATGGAACCCAACACCAAATCCTTTGAAAATACATTTAGTGTAAGCGGTGATGCGGTCGACGCTTTGGTATCATTGGGATATCCACAGCGGGAGGCTGTAACGGCTGTGGAAGCCTTGCTTAGCGAGAATAAGGGCCTGACCAGTCCTGAATTGGTCCGGCTGGCCCTCAAAAATTTAGGTAGAAAGTGAAAAATGCATGGAAGAAGAACGCATTATTGGAGCGACTAAAAGACCTGAAGATATAGAAGTGGAGCTGAGCCTCCGGCCTAGGCGTTTCGCAGAATATATTGGGCAGAATAAGGTCAAAGAAAACATGGAAATCTTCATCAAAGCGGCTAAAGAACGCCGCGAAGCCTTAGACCATGTTTTGCTTTACGGACCGCCCGGTTTAGGAAAAACCTCTCTGGCGCACATTATAGCTAATGAGCTCGATGTTCATATTCGGGTTACTTCGGGACCGGCAGTGGAACGGCCTGCGGATTTAGCCGCTATTTTGACCAATCTGGAACCGAATGATGTTTTGTTTATTGATGAGGTCCATCGATTGAATCATAGTGTGGAAGAAATTCTCTATCCGGCTATGGAAGATTTTGCGCTGGATATTATCATAGGTAAAGGGCCAAGCGCCCGTTCTGTCCGGATCGACTTGCCCCGGTTTACTTTAATCGGCGCTACAACCAAGGCTGGCTCCTTAACTGCGCCCCTGCGGGACCGTTTTGGAATTATCAACCGCTTGGAGTTTTATGATGCGGAGGCTCTACATGAAATTGTCACGCGCTCGGCTTCGATTTTAGGGATCAATATTGAAGATAGCGGGGCTAGTGAAATTGCCAGACGTTCGCGGGGTACACCCAGGATTACCAATCGCTTGTTAAAAAGAGTCCGTGATTTCGCCCAGGTGAAAACCTCTGGAGTGATTAGTAAAGCCACAGCCGATCAGGCATTAAGAATGCTGGAAGTGGACCAGCTTGGTCTGGATCAATTAGATCGAATGGTGCTTTCGACGATTATTGAAAAATTTGAGGGCGGCCCGGTGGGTTTGGATACCATTGCCGCTTCCATCAGTGAAGAATCAGAGACAATCGAAGATGTTTGTGAACCCTACCTTTTACAGATTGGATTTCTTAACCGCACGCCCCGAGGCAGGGTTGCCACTCGACTCGCCTATGAACACCTGCGTTTAAAATTTCCCTCCAAGAGTAAAGCTGAACAGGAAGGATTGTTTGGAGAAACCGAGTAAATCAGGAGGATGTCGCGATGAGCTCTGAAACCATGCTCTTACATGCTTGTTGTGGGCCTTGCGCCTGTTATAGTACGCAAAAGATTATGGAGGATGGCATTCATCCAACGCTCTTTTTTTATAATCCTAATATTCATCCTTATCAGGAATTTTTAGCACGGCGTGAAGGCTTGCAGCAATTAGCCACCATCCGGAATCTGGAGATTATTGAAGCCCCCGGATACCCAATGGAAGAATTTTTGGCTAATGTGGCTGCTGATCCCGCCAAACGCTGCGATTTTTGTTACCGTTCCCGTTTGCAGCAAACTGCGCTAAAAGCGAAGGAGTTGGGCTTTTCTTTATTCGGCACCACCTTGTTAATCAGCCCTTACCAAAACCGGGAACGAATCGTAGAGATCGGTAAAGATTTGGCCCGTGAAAATGGTTTGGAATTTTACGATCAGGATTTACGTCCGGGCTTTAGGCAAAGTCAAGCTATGGCAAAAGAATACGGCCTTTATCGTCAAAAATATTGCGGCTGTATTTATAGCGAAAAAGAAAGATATTATAAAGAAAAGTAATTATACTTGAAAAAGGTTAAGAAGCTGGGTCGAAAGTATTTTTTAAGTAGAATTAATAAGCCAACATTTTTGGATGGTGATATTGATGGGCGAATTTTCGGGTATCGGTAAACTACTGATGATTTTTGGCGCAATCATGCTGATTGTAGGAGCTTTGATTTGGCTGGGTGGAAAGATTCCCGGTATTGGGCGTTTACCGGGAGACATTTTTATTAAACGAGGTAATTTCAGCTTTTATTTTCCAATTGTCACTTGTATTATCATTAGTATAATCTTATCATTAATCTTCAGCTTATTTGGGAGAAAGTGATGGCCCTTTACCGCACCAATGCAATTGTACTAAGAACCCGGAATTTCGGTGAAGCCGACCGGGTTGTCGTTTTGTTTAGCGAGGAATTAGGTAAATTTGAGGCGATTGTCAAAGGCGCCCGCAGGCAACGCAGCCGCTTTGTCGGCAGTACTCTGGCATTTAATTATATTCGGGCGATGTTACTTACCGGAAAGAGCTTAGACACCTTAAGCCAGGCAGAATTGGTGCATTCATTCTCCAAGTTGCATGAGGACTTAATTAAATTCGCTTATGCCAGCTTTTGGGTAGAGCTGGTCGACGGGTTTATTCCGGAGCGGCAAGAAGCTAAAGAAATCTTTCGTTTCTTACTCGCGGCGTTTATTGTTTTAGAAAAAAGCCCGGATCCGGCTATTTTAAACCTGGCATTTGAAATCCGGCTTTTGAATTATCTTGGTTATCAACCTCAAATTGATCACTGTACGAGCTGCGGTGGAATTTTAGAGGAACCAATTTTCTTTTCGGCCGAGGCGGGAGGGGTTATTTGTTCCGCTTGTATTGGCAAATACCGTGACCTTGTCCAACTGAATGTATCAGATTTACAGGCATTCGAACGTTTGGCTGAAATTGATCTGCGGGAGCTGGCATCATTTCCGTTATCACAGGAGAATCAAAAAACGATTCAGAGAATATTAAGGAATTTTATTGAGGCCCGTCTGGAGCGTCCCTTGAAATCTCAAGTGTTCTTGGATGGTTTATCGCTTTAATGTAAACTTTTACTTCGGCACAATAATATCCGAAGTTTGAAAGGAATATCATCGGTAAAGTCCGGGAAATCTACCTGATGAGAGGTGGACGTCGATGGAAAATATTGAAAAGATTGATATGGTACGTGAACGGATGAATGTTACTTATGAAGAAGCCAAAGGAGCCCTAGAGGCCTCCAATTGGGATGTTGTTGAGGCTATCATTAAGATTGAACGTGAGGAAAAGACTCGCAGGGAAGAGATATTTGTGCGCGGCAATGAACTGGTGGAGAAAATAAAAGAAATTGTGCGAAAAGGAAATATCAATCGCTTACGGGTGAAGCAGGATGATCAGGTTTTAATTGAAATTCCGGTAACGGCGGGAGTCGTCGGGGCGTTAGTTGCACCGCAACTTGCTATCATTGGGGCAGTGGCGGCTTTGGTCAGTAAATGCACGGTAGAGATTGAAAGAAATGAAGAACCGGAGACTTATCATTAATGATGACGTTATAGGAAATTGGGATTTGAATACGACTCCAACCGTAAAAGGAAGGAGTTTTTTTATTGAACAGAAAAATCTCAATGGGTGAGGGCATACTTTTTCCACTACCAGTCCCCGGTGCGGTTTGTTATTTTGACGGATCGATTTTTCAAATGATCGAAAAGAAACATTGCGAGCAAACTTAGGTATTCGGCAGGATTTTGCAGATCTTCCCAGAAATTAACGATTAATTATGTAATTCAAAATTGTTAATGTTTTATGGGGTCTGTGTGGCAAAATGATGAACTTTCCGCAAATCAATTTAACAACTGACGAAAAAACCGAAACTACAATTACCCGATTATTGTATTTAATTTTAATGATTGGGACAGGATTGATTATTGCAAAAAACCCGGAGAAATGCTGGCTGCTCTTATTCCTTGCCGGTTTATTGGTTACTTCGGTAACGGTTCGCCGGGCCATCATCTATGATTCATCCCGGTATTTGTATCTTGGCAAATTCAACTTCATCTTGGATTTAATATTGATATTCGCTCTTGAGTATCATGACAAAAGTTTTTTTGCCTATATGTTTTACCTGGCATTAATCATCGATGCCTCATTGACATATTCAACCGTTTTTACCGGTGGGATTACTTTGGCTAGTTTATTCTTACATGGATTCGTAAGATACACTCACTTTCAACAATCGAATTTCCATTCCTTTCTTTCACGGCTTTTGATTGATTTATTGATTTTTGTAGGCATCTATATCCTGATGATTTTTATTCGTTATCAGATTCAACAGAAAGAACATTTGCGTCAAGTGATGGTTGAGTTAAAAATTAAAACCAAAGAGCTGGAAAAGACCTATCAAAAATTGAAGGAAACCTCCATGGAACTGGAAGATATTACTGTCTTGCGGGAACGGAACCGGATTGCCCGGGAAATCCATGATACGGTCGGTCACACTTTGACCACGGTTTTGCTGGAACTGGAGGTAGGAGAACGTTTAATCCCGGTTGACCCTGCTATGGCAACAGCCAAAATGAAACTGGCCAAAAGCCAAATCCGCAAAGGATTGAATGATATTCGCGCCTCCGTCGAGACATTGAACTCCGGAAACGAAATGCTGGATTTTATTTCCTCAATGAAATTGTTGATTCATGAAACAATGTTGCATGGCAATATTTATATCCGCTACCAAATTGACGAAATGCCCCAGCTCGCCCCCAAGCAGGAAAAAGCGCTCTACCGCGCCCTCCAAGAAGGCATTACCAACGGAATTCGCCATGGGAAAAGCACCACTTTTGTATTCAATCTGAAAAAGACCGAAAAGCGGATTGAATTCTTCCTTCAAGATAATGGCATCGGTGCCGAACAGCTCATTCCCGGTTTCGGTTTGACAACCATGGAAGAACGGATCAAAGAACTAGGAGGCATTTTCAGCATTGATTCCAAATCAGGGGAAGGATGTCTGATTCGTATTTCACTACCGCTACAGGAGGTTCCAGACTATGCCGGTTAACATCATGATCGTGGATGACCAATCCTTATTCCGGGATGGGTTAAAGACTGTCCTGGATTTGGAGAAAAACATCAATGTCATCGCCGCCGCGGCCAACGGCAAAGAGGCGCTCTTATCCCTTAATTCCAGCCTGCTTCCCGATTTGGTATTACTCGATATCCGGATGCCTGAAATGGATGGTGTGGAGACTGTTAAGCAAATTAAGCAAATTTATCCTGAAATCAAAGTTCTTATGTTGACGACTTTTAATGATGAAGAATATGTCATTGAGGCATTGGCTAGCGGGGCCAACGGATTTGTACTGAAAGATATTGAAATCGAAAAATTGGTGGAAGCCATTGATGATGCTATCAATGGAAAAATGGTATTGCCACCCTCGGTCGCCGCTAAGCTGGCTGAAGGGTTGCATAAAATTATCCCTCAAAAACCAAGCCCGGTTTTAGCCGAACTGTCCGACCGGGAAAAGGAGATAGCCACCATGCTGACCCAGGGCTTTTCCAATAAACAAATTGCAATGGCGCTCTTTATTTCTGAAGGTACGGTTCGTAACTATATCAGTACCATTTATAGCAAGATCGGGGTGAATGACCGGACTAACGCCGTGCTTTTATTGAAAAACCAAGGCTTGTGATTATTGCTTCAAGAGATATCGGTAGTAAACAGCCAAAGGAGAAAACGATGATAGAGGCCGGAAATTTAAATCTTATTTATGGCAATGAACGAAATGATAAGTTTTATGCACTTCGTGACATCAACTTTTCGGCTAGTCGCGGTGAAATGGTGGGACTGATTGGTCCGTCGGGCAGCGGTAAAAGTTCCCTGCTCTATATTCTGTCAGGGCTTAAAAAACCCAGTTCCGGTACGGTCTATTATCAGAATAACTCTTTGGAAACGCTATCTTTTAATGACTTTGCGGTGCTCCGGCGTAAAGACTATGGATTTATCTTTCAACGTCATTTTTTGATCGATTATTTAAATGTAATCGATAATGTTTTGGCCGTGGTCAACCAAAACACAGACTCCTGGAAAAAGGCTGCCCTAGACTGTCTGGAAATGTTGGGTATCGCCGGGTTCGCCTATAAGAAAACCTGGCAAATGTCAGTCGGCCAGCGCCAAAAAGTGGCCATTGCCCGTGCTTTGGTAAATCAGCCGAAAATTATATTCGCCGATGAGCCCACGGCTTCTCTTGACCATGGCAATGCCCGGATGGTGATGGATATTTTGGCGAGGTTAAAAGGCCAGACGACAATCTTAGTAGCGACCCATGATTATTCGATCTTAGATCAAACCGACCGGGTGGTACACATGTGGGATGGTCGCATCATCAAGACAACTCTTCCATCAAGCCTTTCAGGTATAATAAAAAACTCTAGTCCAAGCATGAATAGCATCCAAAATGATCAAGCCGCTGTCTGCCTGGAGGTATTACCAGAATAATCAAAAAAAACTATTGTGGTTTTTATGGTAGCTTAGGCTTTAAACATCTTGATTTTGATGAAACATGGCCTGCCCTACCCAAAACTATTTAAATTATATTTGGCATATCGTAAATGGCATTTTATTAATGACTCAAGTCTTGATTTGAGTGAATTGGAAAAATGTCGTTTTTTATTTACAATTCGATGTATTTTATGCATTTGAATTCATCTAAATTATATAGAGGTAAAATATTTAGATCACAGTGTTTTTGTCATATGACACAAATCATCTTTTTTGTGACAAAATTTATGATTGGCGTTATTATAAAAATTTGCACCGGTGTTATATTCTTAATTTAATTTAGTGTATTCTTTGAAGAATATTAGACAGTATTACATGGTTTGAATTTATTAAATTAAGGAGGAAAAAGCATGAAAAAATTGGTCGTTTTGTTTTTAGGAATTCTGATGGTAGTCTCTCTAGCTGGCTGCGGCGGCGGCGGCTCAACACCGGGAGTATTAACTGTATATTTCCATTTTCAAGATTCAAGTAATAATAACGCCCCGATAGTTGGTGTGAAACTGGGATATACTGATCCATCCGGTACTCAAGCCACTTCATCGGCTACCGGTGATAATGGAGAGTTTAGTGTAGTATTAACGAAAGCTGGAACATATATCATCAACACTGTTTATTATAACGGTCAAACTTATAATTTGGCCGATTATGATGCTACTTTTACTGTCAATGTTGAACAAGGAGATATAGATGGTAATAAAAGGATAAAAGAAACTATACCTATAGATATGAGTACAAACCCGCCCTCGATCGGTGAACCTATCGAAGTAACACTTTAATTTATGATAATTTATTTAGTATGAAATAGGGCCTTTTGGGGGCTCTATTTTTTTATCCAATCCAATGACATCAAGGATTTCTTCAACTTCGGTATATTTAGAACTTTCTCTCCGAAGTTTACCACTGAAATTGGTTACCACCAAAGAGATCAATGCCGGTTTACTTTGTAAATTTATTTAAGAAATATTACGAGCGAACTTCGGGATTCGGCAGGATTTTGCGAGATGCCCCAGAAATTTACAAATAATTATAGTGATGACCGATAATTAGGAATTTTTTGTGGGGTCTGTGCTGCAGAATGATTTATAACAAGATTGGGTTAATGACCGGACTAATACAGTATTATATTTTAAAGCTATATTCTTGATAATGGTTGATCGGCTATTGCTATTTAGCTTATTTATTGGGCCAACCTCCCCTAACCCGCGCGCTTTATAAAGCGCGACCTCGAGTAGGGGAATGAAAGATTGATATGCGGGGACACCTTTTGTTTTCAGGACACAACACCCCGCGCAGCAGAACGTCGCAAGCGACGTTAAGCATGCTGCACTTGCTTTTTGATATTTCGGATCAACCACTCCTGATAACAGAACGTATTTTAAAATCAGGGCCTGAATATTGTTTAAGCATTGACTTTGCTGCAAGGATTAAAAATGACCAAACCGCTCTCTGTCTGGAAATATTATCGTAATAATCAAAAGAAAGTTGCCCTAGTTTTGACTATAGTTTCCCTTAGTATCTTTTTACAATACGCGCTACTAATTTATATGGCGACCATGCTAAAATTTAGACAAGCATTTACGTTTTACAAGTCAAATATCTATGTCTATACCCAAAAATCAAAACAATCCCAATTAAAACAATTGCTTTGTAAACATCCGGCAATTTCTAAAGTCTTCCCGTTTTGGATTAAGGTTACCTCAATATTTAATGGGAAACCCATAATTTTTTTATTACACTCAAAAGACATGAACCCTGCAATGAACTCTTTACATCTTACCTTAATCAAAGGCCGGCTTCCGACTCCGGGTACCTATGAGGTTGCCCTCCATTGGAGGATTGCTGCGCTCAAAGGGTTAAGAGTCGGCGACCATTTTGGCTATCCATACTCTGAGCGCGACTATTTAGTAGGAGACTATAAGGTAGTCGGTCTGCTGGATGGCGATTTGCTCATCGGTTTTTCCGACCTGGATACATATATCCATGATTATCATTTATCGAAAGAAGGTACCGCATTTTTAGTTATTCCCCAAAAGGGGCAACTAGCCAAAGTCGTTAGTTTTTTAGCCCAACGTGTTCGAAAAGATCCTAAATTAGTTGTTGTTCAAAGAAATACTCCTGTCAATGTTGAAAACTTTTATGTAGACGCCATCTATTTAGACGCCATCTATTTTGCAATAACCTGTATTGTAACGATTTGCGTCAGTTCCCTGTTTTATATTTATTTTTACCAACGACGTCCCGAATTTTGCTTGTTGGAAGCGTTGGGATATACCCGGCCAATGATCATCGGCAGAGCCCTTTTTGAGATTAGCGGAATCAGCTTGGCAGGATTCATACTGGGTGGAGTCTGTTGTTTATTAAGCGGATATGCCTTAAACAGCTTTGTTTTTATGGAACGAGGCCTACCTTTAGAGTTATGGGGTGTAAACTATCCTTTTAAACTATTGTCCACACCCCTCGTTATCATTTTAAGCGGTTTATTGATTGTCTGGAGCATGCTCAAAAAAGCCGACTCGATTTCCATCATTGAGGGAGAAGTATAATAAAACATCATCCGTTTTTCTTCATTGCAATTTAGCAAAGGAGTAAAAATGACCAAACCACTCTCAATCTGGAGATATTATCTTAATAATCGAAAGAAAGTTTCCATTGTTTTCCTAATAACTTTCTTTGGTATCTTTTCACAGTGTGTACTCCTGATCGATACAACAACCAGGCTTAATCTTTATCAAGCCATGTTGCCTTTGAAGTCGCTTGCCTTTGCTTATCATATGGATGACAATATTCAACAATCCCTGGAATACCAGAACCGTTTAAAACAATTGCTTGAGAAACATCCGGCAATTTCTAAAGCCTTACTATTTTCAGTCACGAAAACCGAGATAAATGGTGTGCCAGCCTGGATTATTTTATTGAAACCAAAAGATATCAAGCCCGTAATGAACTCTTCACAGCTTACCTTAATCAGGGGCCGACTTCCAACTCCGGGTACCCATGAGATTGCCCTCCATTGGAAGATAGCCGCCTATCGCGGATTAAAAATCGGTAATTATTGTGATAAAGACTCTAAATTTGGATACAGACCATTTATTAGAGTTTTTAGCAGATTATTACCCGGAGACTGTAAATTAGTGGGTCTACTGGATGGAGATTCCGTTGTCGGTTTTTCCGATCTGGATACCTATAACAACGATTTGCACTTGTCGCAAGGAGACGCCTCATGGTTGGTCATCCCCAAAAAGGGACAACTAGCCTCAGCCAAAAGTTATTTAGCCAAGTGTATTCAAAAAGATAAAGAGCTACATACCTCAACTGTATATGAAAATACACAATTTAATATTACTAACTACACCGTTATGCTTTTAAACATTTTCTATTTAGTAATCACTAGTGTGATAACCCTTTGTGTTAGTTGCTTGTTTTATATTTATTTTTACCAAAGGCGTCCTGAATTCGGCTTGCTGGAAGCATTGGGGCATACCCGGCAAATGATTATCGGCAAAGCGTTTTTAGAGATTATCGTTATTAATTTACTCGGATTCGTCTGTGGGTTAATTAGTGCCTTACTATGCGGATGGGCCTTAAATCGTTTTATGTTGATGGAGCAGGGCGTGCCACTCCTGCTATGGGATCAAAGCTATATTTTCAAACTGTTATCCACATTGCTATTTATCACTTTTATTAGTTTGCTTCCGATCTGGCGGATGCTCAAAAAAATCGACCCGATTACCATCATCGAGGGAAAAGTATAAATTATTTTTGTCATGGTACAAATGTCATTTTTCATTTAATTTCATTTGTACTTTTTTTCACAATATGCTATAATGAGGAAAAGATGGTTTTCTATCGTGAACGCTCGCTTGTGCGATCATGTGTATGCATTATGATAGCGAACCAACAGATTATCTATTGTTCTGAAGCCGAAGAAGTCATCCACCCTGGTTTTGCCTGGGCAACGAAGTGATGATAATCCACCAGGGTGGCTGCTCGACTTAGAATCTTGGTTAAAAGTATTTTCTAAGTAGGTTCTGAGGCCGGAGAGCATTCGAAAATAAGTGTTGAAATTTGATTCCTCCGAGAATCGGTGCTTGTAGCTGAAGCAACGTTTCGTGGAAACCAATTCATACCCTTTTTTGAGAATGGACTCCGTTCTTCAGAAAAGGGTTTTTAATTCTATTGGCGCTACACGCCGCGAGGAGGATGATGGAATGAATTTTTTGGAAAAGTATCAGCAAGATTTTCAAGCGTACGATAAAATGGAGAGGGACTTTATCGATGATGAGTTAATTTGGAAGCAGCTTAAAAAGTGGGAAAACCCATCGAAAGCCGATGTCCGCAGAGTTTTAGATAAAGCGGCTGAATCTATCCGCTTGGAGCCGGAAGAAATGGCAATCTTGTTGCAGAATAATGATCCGGAACTCCTGGCTGAGATGTATGCTTTAGCGAATCGATTGAAACGTGAAGTTTA
>JAEZKW010000112.1 GCA_023415375.1 Bacillota bacterium | reverse complement strand
GTCAATGCCAACTAAAGATACTGTTCCAATTCTTTGAATGCTTTTGTGTAATCTCAATCCAAGCACGCATTGGGTTAGAGAGCCATTTATTCTTGTGATATATCAATTGCGTCGACACACTGTCTGATTGCAGATGCAAATCAAGCACTTTCAACCTCCCCTCTTCAATATCTTTTTTCACTGTGATTAAAGGCAATACCGATATTCCCAATCCATTCATAACTCCTTGCTTAATCGCTTCAATACTCCACAACTCAATGGAATTGCGAGGAACGATATACTTAGACTTGAGATAGTCCTCAAAAACCGTCCTATATATACAATCTTTTGCATTATAGATTATGCATTCGTTGGCAAGCTGATCTGGATTGGATTCCAAGCCATTAATTCTGCAATCCTTGTTAGCTACAAGAACAAAGGCCTCGTACGCCAAGTGAATTACGACATAATCCTGGTATTCATAATTCGCTGTAATTTGAAAAGCCATATCAATTTCACCACTTCTTAATTTCTCATACATTGGAGTATTGGCATCGTTGATCAAAACAATATCAACCTGCGGAAAGTTTTGACGGTATTCCCTTAAAATAGGCTCCAAGCGATATACGGTCAGCGTTTCGGGAGCTCCGATTTTTATCTTCCCTCTTGTTACATCTTGCTCCTTAGCCATATCTTCAATTTGGGTATATATATCTACAATCTGGGACACATATTGAATCAATTGGTTACCTGCATTCGTAAGTACGATTTTTCTGCCGATTCTATCAAAAAGCTTTACTCCCAAATGTTCTTCCAGTGCCTGAATATGGGAAGTTACTGTTGGCTGGCTGTAACCTAGATTATCGGCTGCCTTGGTAAAACTTTGCAACTCCACAATCTTCTTGAATGTCAGTAAGTGGCGAAATTCCATTCCTATCATCTCTCCCCAAGACAGAAATTACTACCCATTATAAATTTCTATCGATTCGATTTGTTATTTCAATTTTTCAAATGGATTTACCTTCTGTATACTAGGAAGTATCAAAATTGAATAGGAGACAATATCGATGATGAACAAAAAAATATCTCTCAAAGTTTCTGCTGCAATTATAATAACGATTATCTTATGGGCCTCTGCATTCGTAGGCATCCGGGCCGCCTTGCCGTATTATAGACCCATTCAATTGGCGGCCTTCCGTTATCTTGTGGCCTCTGTAGTCTTGATTCCAATCGCATTTTATTACAAAATAAAACGTCCGAAGTCAAAAGATATTCCGGTAATTGCCTTCACGGGGATCTTTGGCTTTACACTATATAATATAGTCCTAAATTTTGGAGAGAAATTGGTGACCGCCGCTTCCGCTTGTTTTATAGTAAACGGGGGAAATTTGATCACTGCGGCATTGGCTGCATTCGTCCTGAAAGAAAAGATTAGTAAAGCCACTTGGTTTGGCATTATCGTGAGTTTGCTGGGAGTTGGATTGATTTCATGGGGGGAATCCGGTTCCCTTATTACCATCAACACCGGCGCATTGCTGATATTGGTCGCTGCTTTATCACAAAGTATTTACTTTATTCTGCAAAAATCCCTATTATCGCGATACTCGGCTTTTGAACTTTTATGTTATTCCATATGGGCCGGAACCATTTTCCTGCTTCCTTTCAGCGGCGGCTTGTTTCATAGCATCCAATTAAGTTCAATTCAATCAAACCTTTCCGTAATTTATCTGGGAGTGTTTCCGGCAGTAATCGCCTATTTCTGCTGGTCTTATGTATTATCTATATTGGAAGCATCAAAGGCCGCCGTTTATCTTTTTTTGGTCCCGCTTGTTACTTTACTGATTGGATACCTTTGGCTTGGAGAAATACCTTCATTCCTCGCAATTTTAGGAGGGGGAATTGCTATTTTCGGGGTTATAATCGCGAAGTACGGGAGTAAAATTTTCAATCGCTGATTTTCTCAATCATGGTAATGCTACTTACCTGAGACTCTTGATTTTTCGTAAAGTTCAGGAGATAATAACTTCGGACTTTGTGATTTCTTTTAAGGATTTAAAGTTAGGAGTCTCATGATGACAATTTATATTGCCTTCTTACGTGGAATCAATGTTGGCGGCAAAAATGTTATTAAAATGGCTGATCTAAAACAAACGTTACAGTCCTTGGGACTTTCTAAAGTCCAAACTTACATCCAGAGTGGTAATGTATTGTTTGAATCAGCCGAAGAAGAAAGACCGCTCCGGGAGAAAATTGAGAAAACCATTCATACGGTTTTTGGCTTTTCGGTCGCTGTTATCCTGCGAACATTTAAGGAATTGGAACAGATAGTGGAAAGTTGTCCATTTTCTGATGAAGAAGTCTCACTTGCCCAGTTATCTATCGAAGTCGAATGTTTATATATTGCTTTGCTGGAACGAGCTCCTTTACCAGAAGCGGTCGATAGGATAAATGTTTACAAAAGTGAGACCGATCAATATCAGGTTATCGGACGGGAGATTTATCTTTTATTCCATCATAGTATCAGAGAATCCAAGCTTGCGGCCAATCTTGATAGATTGGGTATAACGATGACTGTCCGTAACTGGAGGACTATTCATAAACTCGCAGATTTAGCAAGAACTAAGACAGTTTAAAGTGCGGAAAACTGTAAAGTTCATTTTTTGCTAAATGTATGTGTTACGGAAGTTGGTTTATTCGCTTGCCCAATGAACCTGCAACCATTTTTGACACGACCGTTGCTAGCTTTAATTTACTAGTGAGCGGTTTCTTTTTTAAGCCTCCAGAGTGCCAGCGCAAAACTTCCACAACATATCACCACAAACAAAGCGATGACAGGCAAAAGGTCCCCGGATAAAATCCGCTCTCCCAATATCAATCTTCGCAGCGAGTTGATAATATACGTAAATGGATTGAGCAGCACAGCTACTTTTAATCCTCCAGACAAATTTTCAAGCGGGAAAAGAGCTGGGCTTAAAAAAAAGATGGGCAGCACAATCGCGTTCATCATTGTCTCGTAAATTACTTCATTGGGCAGGATAAGACTCAGGGAATAAGTGAGACCCGACATGAAAAAAGCTGTCATAAAGATCAGCAAAATCATGACCATGATCCCGGCAAAACCCGATGCCACCGTTACCGAGAAAAAAAGGCCGACGCCGTATAAAATTGCTACTTCCAGGAAGGAAACCAGTATTGCCTCCAGCATTTGCCCGAGCACAATGGAGCTTCGGCTTACAGGCGCGATCAGAATCCTATAAAAGCTGCCATTCGTTTTCATGATGAAATTGATAATACCGCCGCTGCTACAGGCGGAAAAGGTCACAAGCACCATAATGCCGGGTAAAATGAAAGCAGTATAATTGCCGATCCCCATATTTTTCATTGTCTGGCTCGCCACAGCGCTATACAAAACAAGCCAAATGAGGGGTTGTAATATTGTAACCACAATGGAAACCGGGTTATGAAAACGCCATTTCATATTTCGCCATAATATATTTAACATAACCAATTCTCCTCTTTGTTTTTTGAACTTGTTAATGCCAAAAAGACATCTTCCAAACTGGGTTCTACAATTTCAATTGCCTGAAA
>JAEZKW010000078.1 GCA_023415375.1 Bacillota bacterium | reverse complement strand
ACAATCGTGAAACCATCGGAGTATTCTTCTCATACTGCCGCAATCATTGAGCGACTCATAAGCCAATATTTTGATGACTCCTACATCACAGTCATAAGAGGTGGAAGAGAGGCAAATAAAACGTTATTGGATGAGAAATTTGATTATATTTTCTTCACTGGTAGTGTGTCTGTGGGTAAGGTGGTAATGGAATCAGCTTCAAAGCACTTAACGCCTGTTTCATTGGAGTTAGGCGGCAAAAGTCCCTGCATTGTAGATGAAACGGCTAATCTGGATATTGCTGCTAAACGAATTGTGTGGGGAAAATTCTTAAACGCCGGGCAAACTTGTGTGGCCCCTGATTATTTGTGGGTCCATCAAAGTATAAAAAATGAACTCATCCCTAAAATGCATAAGTATATTAAAGAATTTTACGGGTCAGATCCCTTAAGCAATCCCGACTATCCAAACATTATTAATAGTAAGCACTTTAATCGGCTCCTAGGACTTATGCAAAATGAAAGTATCACGATTGGCGGGAAGTATAATGAACAGACCAACCGGATAGTACCAACAATTATCGATAATGTGACATGGGATAAGCCTGTTATGCGGGAGGAAATCTTTGGACCCCTATTGCCTGTACTTGAATTTGAGAATCTAAATGATATCATCGCAACAGTCAATAGCCATCCGAAACCGCTGGCGCTTTATTTCTTTACAAATGATAAGGAAAGAGAAGATTATGTTATTCATAATACTTCTTTCGGCGGCGGTTGTATCAATGATACTATCGTCCATCTGGCAACCTCATATATGCCATTCGGAGGTGTGGGAGACAGCGGCATGGGAGGCTATCATGGTAAAGCAAGTTTTGACACCTTTTCACACAAAAAAAGCATTTTGAAAAAGTCTACCCTGTTCGATGTCCCCCTTAGGTACCCACCTTACAAAAATAAATTAAAATTATTGAAATTAATTATGCGATAATTGCATCCAATGGTGATATTCAAGTTCATCAAGTGAACGGTTTTGTTAAAGCCATAACCAATTACGGTAAAATTGACTTCTGATTCTACGGTGGAGAGGAATAAATTATATGAAACCTCATGATTATAAAACCCTATTGAACAAATCGATAAATGCCTTCTTAAAAGATGCTTTGGGGGTAGTTTATCGAAATCCGGCAAGGTTAATATTTGTGTTCCGAACTATTCTTTGGCAGCGAAAGGCCGCCCGAAAAAGGATAGAATATGAGAAGCAGGGCCTTCAGGTCCCTCCTTACATGATTATTAGTATTACGAACCGCTGTAATCTTCAATGCAGGGGGTGTTACTCCAAGGCGCAGCATAGACCCATTGCCAAAGAAATCAGTTATGATAAGTTACGCTCCGTGATTGCAGAAGCAAAAGACCTTGGTATCTCATTCATTTTTCTTGCCGGGGGCGAGCCACTTATGAGGGCGGAAATTTTGGAGATCACGAAAGATCTCCCCGAAATAATCTTTCCCCTTTTCACCAATGGTTTACTCATTACGGATGAAATCATTATCCGTTTGCGAAAACAGAAAAATGTTATACCGGTCATCAGCATGGAAGGGTATGAAACCGACACGGACAGCAGAAGAGGGCCTGGCGTTTATGGTCAATTACAGGGTACTTTAGAAAAAATCAAACGTTTCGGCCTTTTTTACGGCCTTTCATTTACTGTTTCAAGAATCAATTTCGAGACTTTAACGAATGCACTTTTTATAGATAAGCTTATGGCATCAGGTTGCCAATTGTTTTTCTTTGTGGAGTACATTCCGGTTAAGGAAGCAACGGAGGATTTAGTAATTACCGATGAACAAAGGGCTGCGCTACCTACCATTCTTGATTCGTTCCGGGCTAAGTTTCCGGGATTGTTTGTAAGCTTTCCAGGGGATGAAGAGGCTTTTGGCGGTTGCCTTTCGGCGGGCCGAGGTTTCATCCATATCAGCGCCGAAGGAGATTTAGAGCCCTGCCCATTTGCCCCCTATTCTGACACCAATATCAATAATTTATCTTTAAAAGAAGCCTTGCAGTCCGGTTTGTTAAAAAAAATCCGCCAAAACTGTGACGTATTAACTGAAACGAGTGGGGGATGTGCTCTCTGGGAAAAACGGGAGTGGTTAAGGTCGTTAAGGGAAAATTGACTTGTGTATATTTTTTCATTTCTTTACCTGGATAACTGCAAAGGGAATATGTCATGTTTTAACAAGGGAAATAATCAATGAAAGATAAACATTAAGATGATGCCAATCGGGGTTATCACCAGACCCGAAGTAAGGAGAGGTTTGCTATACTTTTTTTTGGTGTTGTTGCCTATTAGGACCAAAATGACACCGAATCCTATGATATAAATCATTGAATCAATCCTTCCCGGAAATAAGTGATGGCTTTAGTACTCATATTTCCTTTAAAGTTCCTTTTTATTCTATCATAAAAGGCTTAAATGAGCTGGTTTTTATTGAGCAAAATATTGATAAGGAAATTTTATTGACCTAAGCAGCTACCGGCTAAAAGCTAATTTTAGGTAGTTTGCTTTTTTGTTTTTTTTATTTAATATGAGGTGCTAAGCAGGATTATTAAATTAAATAACGAAATTCCTTTACGTTTAGGGGGTTATCACACTGAATAGTCAGTTCTCTGATTGGGATTTCATTCAAAACTTGTTGGCGAATGATGCCGTTATCGGGGCTTTTAGTGCCCAAGCCATTCCCAATGAAGTACAGGATCTTTTAGACAGCATTAAGCAAGAGGGTTTAATTGCCTGTATTAAGGATGACGCCGTCTTTTTTTTGGGTCAGGAAGAATGCCAGGAACTAGGTATTCCTTTTAAACATCAGATTTATAATGATTCTTCGAGTCAGGTTTCCTAATTTTTCTGCCGGAAATCGCGCCCTCACACGTAGTATTTTTACCTGTAACCTCTATAACCTCAAACAAGCCCGTAAATGTTAAAATTTAGTCTTTTCCTTCCACTTTATATAATAACTCAGCCCTTTTTCTTCATTAAATCTTCATATCTCGTTGTTATAATCCATACGAAAAGAGCTTTGAGAAAAAATATTGGAGGGAGATTGTTAAATGTTAGGCCAATTTATTGGTAAATCAATGAAAAATACTTCTAAAAATGGGTTTCGCGGTCTAAAAATTATGGGTTTTGTTATTGTAGCACTAATTGGGGTACTTATTGTAAAAAGTAATATTCTCAAAGCCGAAACAAATAAAAACGGTGATTTGCGTATATTGAAACAGGAAGTGACCCGTAAGGCTAAATTTTACCCCGCAACAGTAGGTGGAGTTAAAATGGAAGTAGTCGCGGTGAAAGCGAGCGATGGGAGTGTAAGGACAGCTTTTAACACTTGCCAGGTATGTTTCGACTCAGGACGTGGCTATTACATCCAGCAAGGCGATGAACTGGTTTGCCAAAACTGTGGCAATCGTTTTCAGATCGATAAGGTTGAAAAGATTAAAAACGGCTGTAACCCAGTTCCGATTACTGCAGATTTAAAAACCTATGATGGTAAATATATTACCATCTCCAAGGCCGTGTTATCCAAAGCGAAAGGCCTGTTTGGTAATTGGAAGAAGTAATAAAATACATTGAGATCGATTCCAATACCCCCTCCCAGAAGACGCGTAAAAAGGGAGGAAACGGAAAGACCTTCCCCTTAGGGCGGAAGGTTTTTCGTTTTGATGGATATCCAAAAATTGCAATTGGGTACTTATTTTATAAACCATTTCCTATCCGACCGAACTTGAAAAAGGACGGAGGTCCATATATAATTATCCCTAAGATTTTTCTGACAGGAAAAGATGGGGACCAAAAGTTCCAAAATTCCTAAAAGAAACGGTGATAATCTTATGCCTTCAAAGCAAGGGAATACAGCTTTTGCCCGGAAAGTTTCAGACTGGTTTCAGAGAAAACTTAATTGGTTGTTATGGATATTATTATTTACGACATTGATGTTCTTTATGGCTCCTCGATATTCTTACGCTGCAGAGATGCCAAAACCGGCAACGAACTTTGAAGCCTATACATTTCATGATAGTGAGGGAGGCCGCGCTTGCGTTCTATTACCTTATCGGTTACTAAAACCACTTCCTGAAAATAAAACAGGAATAGAGAAATATCCTTTATTACTTTTTTTGCACGGCACTGGAGAGCGGGGCTCGGATAACATTAAACAATTAAAGTATACAGATGTTTTTGACGAGCCAGCCTTTCGTAAAAAATACCCCAGTTTTGTCGTTGTTCCGCAATGTCCAGCCAAGCAAAATTGGGTTGATAAGGAAAGCTATGCGGGGACTGTATGGCAATCCCCAAAACCTGCCAAACCGTTATGGCAGACAGTAGAATTACTTCGTGAATTACAAAAACAATTGCCGGTTGATCCGGACAGAATTTATGTAATAGGCATATCAAGTGGCGGTTCCGCTGTTTGGGATTTAATTGCCCGCTACCCCCATATGTTCGCAGCAGCAGCTCCATTTTGCGGTTCAGGGGACGATCAAAAAGCCAGTTTAATGGTTGACACTCCAATATGGGCATTTCACGGGGGACGTGATATTTTAGTGAACCCCAATACAACCCGGATCATGATTGCGGCGATTCAAAGAGTCGGAGGCCATCCTAAATATACTGAATATCCCAATCTCTTTCATAATACCTGGAATAAAACTTTTCATGATCCGCAGTTTTTTGAATGGTTATTTGCCCAAAAACGGGCTGAAAATTAGCATTGAATACTTAAAAGATGCCGCCTGGCATCTTTTTTTAATCTCTTCATATTATCTTCACAACATTTCGATACAATAAGCACAGTTTAAGAGATCTAGGAGGAAATAAAAATGGAACGTAAGCTGACAAGCAAAGTTTTTGCGGTCCAAGGTATGTCTTGTCCCAGCTGTGAAATGAAAATCGAAAATGCGCTCCGCAAGATTGAAGGAGTTATCAAGGTTGACGCCTCACTGGCAAAATCTCAAGTGGCCGTGGAATATGATCCAGCCGTTGTAGAGAGCAAAAAAATCGAGGCTGCTATTACCAAACTTGGTTATGAAGTGGGTTCTTCAAATAGCGATAAAAGTGAAAAGAAAAAATCCATCAACCAATTGCTGGGGGTTGGGATTATTATTTTCGCGTTATACTTCATCATCAAATCCACGATTGGCTTTAATTTTATTCCCCAGGTTGATAAGTCGGTGGGT
>JAEZKW010000034.1 GCA_023415375.1 Bacillota bacterium | reverse complement strand
ATTAACGCCGGTTTGAGTTTAAGTTTAGCATACTCGATTACATCCAAGTTCAGGATAGTACACAAAGTCACCGTATTATCACTGAGCGGTGATGCGAAAGCGCCAAAGGTGCCGCTGGAGAAGACCGCCCCAATGACTAATAAAATATTTCCCCCTGTATGCTGGGCTAAAGTTACCCCCAAAGGCATTAGTAACCCCCAGGTACCCCATGATGACCCGATAAAATAGGCTATAAAACCGCCTAAAATGAACAAAGCCGGTCCTATAAATGCATGGGGAATGAAACCGGCAACATGGGAAGCAATATATTTCGAAAAGCCCAAATCCTCCGAAATGGCCGATAGAGCCCAAATAAGGGCCAACATGACAATGACCGAAACCAGTTCATTGCCGCCTCTAACAAAATGGGTAACCAACTTGGCCATGGGAAAACCTTGCAATATAAAAAAGGTCAAGGAAAGGATTAAAGTGATAAAAACCGCTTCCAGCATAGCCCCAAGCGCGTCGGCTTTTAAAAAAGCGTCAAAAAACCCGGCCGCCTGCCTGTGACCATCCCACCAGCTTAAAAACAAGGTGCTTACCAAAACTATCGTTAAAGGAATGATTAAATTCCATGGTTTTACGGGCGTGTCTTTTTCATAAGCCCGGAAACACTCTTCCAACGCGTCCTCCTCACCTTGCTGCAAATTGGGATTCTTGCCACCACTACCTTGCTTTCCGGGGCCAAAGTCTTTCCAAAAGCTGTAGTACAGACCAACGATCAGAATAACAAAAGCAAAAAAATTAAAAGGAATACTATGAATATAAACCTTATACGGCTCGTCTGTTATTCCTACTTGCTGCAGGGAGGTGCCGATCAAAGATACCATGTAACCTACAAAAGCCGTGGCCACAGGAACCAAAACCACCACCGGATCGGAAGTGGCCTCAATCACAAAGCCAATCTGCTGGGCGGATATTTGAAGCCTTTCCCGTAAGGCTTTCATAATGGGAGCCACAGTTACAATTCGAAAGTCAGGATCGGAAAATGTTCCCATTGTGGTGAGCCAGGTCAAAAGCATTGCCGAATTTTTCGTTCTAACGATATTTCTGACCAGATGAACAAAACCTTTGATTCCGCCGGTCATTTTGGCCAAATTGATAATTCCGGCAAATATATACAGAAAAATAACGATCCGAATGTTATTATTCTTCACCAGATTGGATACAATGGCCGAAATCATGGTTTGAATCCCGCCGAGGACATTCGGGGTTTTCAGGAAGCTGGCCAAAATCAATCCGGCAAATAGTCCCGGCTGAACCTGACGGGTCACGATTGAAACCGGGATCACCAATAAAAACGGTAAAATAGACACCCAAGAACCTTCTATTATCAACACCTACTTTGGAGAAGAACGAATATATTTTCCCCCAAACGGCAGATAATTATAATGAAAGCTCTGTTCTTAATAATGGTTGATCTGATATGTCCATTTTATTATTCTCCCGCGAAGGTGCGGAATACGGATAATGCAGGATTAATCAAGATGTTTGTGATTAATATTCATACGACTTATTTTTGTGACTTCGGTTATATCAATGGTCATTGATTTTAAACTCAGCACCAGCGCCTTCTTGATGGCGACGTCTCTGCGGGAGATAATGTTTTTGACAACAAAAATTTATCAAACCGATATCTCAATTAACCATTCTTAAGAACATAGCCATAATTAATTCAAATGCTGGAAAATTATTGCAAAATCGCTACCAACCCCACCCAGCCATCTTCGGTAATATATTTATTTAGCCTAAAGCCGTACTGCTCCAATGCATTCTTCACCTCCGGGAACCGTTCTTCAATAATTCCCGAGGCCAAGAATAAGCCACCCTGTTCCAAAACCTTTGAAAGACTGGGAATAACCTGTAAAATTGCATTCGTGATAATATTGGCGACCACCAAATTAAATTTCACAGGCAAAGGCCGTTCCAGTAAATCACTCTCATAGACCTGAATTTGTTCTTCAACTTGATTGCGAACGAAGTTCTCCCTCGCCACTCGAACCGCTAAGGGATCGATATCAGTGGCCACAATTCGGGAGGCTCCCAATTTGGTTGCAGCTAGTGCTAAAATACCGGAACCGGTCCCAAGGTCAAGCAATACTGTCTCTCCACTAACCACTTCCGGTAATAGGGTAAGACAAAGCCGGGTGGTCGGGTGAGTGCCGGTCCCAAAGGCCATCCCGGGATCAAGCTCTATAACCAACTCATTGGGTACTGCAGTATACTCCTCCCAACTTGGCTTGATGACAATTTTCCCGATATGTTCCGGCTTAAAATAAGATTTCCAAGCTTCGGCCCAGTCTTCTTCCTGGACTTGTTTCAGCTCGAAAACCGGCGGATGTCCCAAGATCCCGGCAATCTTCTGCTTGAGCCGTTCTATCCGCTCGCCAAGCCTGTCGTCAACCGGATAATAGACCCGTAAACCAAAGTGATCCGGGATTGTTTGATCGAGTTCCTTGCCAAAGTATTCATCATCCTGCAAAACCACTTTCTGCCGTATCTGCGGGTCATCATAAACCACACCGCCCGCTCCTTCTTCCTGAAATACCTCGGCGATAATTTCCCCATACTCTACGGGTACTTCAACCTTAATCTCACTCCAAAACGATCCGCTGCTCAAATGAAATCTCCCTTCAAAATAACTGAATTTAATTATACCAGAAAATGCAAATTAAAAAAAAGGAAACCATTGAAGGTCCCCCTATAATCTAATTCTCAATTGCAAATTGTTGTTTTTCAATTG
Source organism: Bacillota bacterium (assembly GCA_023415375.1). Classification (GTDB taxonomy): domain Bacteria; phylum Bacillota; class UBA4882; order UBA8346; family UBA8346; genus UBA8346. The sequence continues at coordinate 13,511 of JAEZKW010000034.1, read as the reverse complement.
ATTTTAACTCTATTTCCCAAAAGCATCCTTTACTTTATCCATAAATCCTTTGTCTTCTTCAATTTCTTCCCCAAAAGAAATGGCCAATTTCTTAAGAAGCTCCCGCTGCTCGCCATTAATACGAGACGGGATGGTCACTTTGACCCTTACATGATGGTCGCCCCGGCCGTGTCCCCGTAATGATGTAATTCCATGGCCGCGCATTTTAAAGGCGGTACCATGTTGGGTACCCTCAGGAATCCTTAGCTCCACCTTACCATCTAAAGTGTCCACCAGGACAGTAGTCCCCAAAGTTGCTTGGGTCATGCTGATTTTAATTTCACTAATGACATCATTACCCTGTCTTTCGAACTTGGTATGAGGTTTTACATAAATATAGATATATAAATCACCAGATTGGCCACCGCGAGTGCCAGCTTCCCCTTCCCCGGCAATCCGTAGCCTGGAACCACTCTCTACCCCGCCGGGAATTTTGACGTCAATTTTGCGGGTCTTACGAACCCGGCCCGTTCCACTACACTCAGGGCAAGGTGTTTCGATGGTTTTACCGGCCCCTTGACATTTATCGCAGGTTCGTACATTTACAAACCTTCCAAAAGCGGTGCTTTGAGTAACCTGGACTTGACCAGACCCGTTACAGGCCGAACAAGTTTTTATTGGGGTTCCGGGTTTAGCGCAGTTTCCTTTGCAAGTTGGACATACTTCAGTCCTCGGTATATCCACGGTAGAGTCTTTGCCGAACGCCGCTTCTTCAAAAGAGATCTCCATATCATAACGGAGATCATTGCCACGTTGGGGACCATTTCGGCGACGCCCCGCGCCGCCTCCACCGCCACCGAAAAACATATCAAAAATATCCCCGAAACCTTCGAATCCGAAATCACCATTAAAACCACCGCCACCAGCTCCAAAATTGGGATCACTGGCAGCATGGCCGAATTGATCATAAGCGGCTCTTTTTTGAGGATCACTTAATACACCGTAAGCTTCATTGATCTCTTTAAATTTAGCCTCTGCTTCTTTGGGATTGTCTTTATTTACATCCGGGTGATATTGACGGGCCAGCTTCCGATAAGCTTTTTTTAATTCTTCTTCGGTTGCGCCCTTACTAACCCCCAGCACTTCATAATAGTCACGTTTTGCCATGTAAGCATTTCCTTTCAATTAACAATCTTTAAATTGACAGTCAACAATTGACAATGAAAATATCGCTTTAAAATTCTTCTCCATTATCTATCAGCGACACCTCATTGTCAATTGTCAAATAATCCGTTCTAATATGAAAATAAAACTTCGCCGGTTTAGGGTGCGAGGCTGTCTAAAAGGTACTTCAAAATCAATGAGAAATACAATATATAGCATCGTAGATTAAACAAAAGATTATATATTGTATTTCTTTATCAATAAATTTACTTTTGGGACAGCCCCGACTCCTTCGGCTCGTTTTATTTTCATTGATTCTTATGACAGCCCGTTTGAAGGGCTGTCATACGTGCTACCTTGAATTCAGTTCAGAAACCGATTCATTGAAACTGTCAATATCCCATTGTCAATTGCATTGTCAAAATTGCATTGTCAATAGTTTACTTATCATCCTGGACTTTATAATCTGCGTCGACCGTCGGGCCTTCACTTTGAGGTCCATACCCGGTCGGTCCCTGATCGGCTCCTGGGGCAGCTCCTGGACCAGCCTGATTCGAGTTCGCTTGGCTATAAATCGTAGCCGATAGATCATGAAGTGTCTTCTCTAAGGCTTCTTTTTTGGTTTTGATATCCGCCAAGTCTTTGGCTGTAACTGCCTTTTGGAGTTCATCCTTGGCCTGTTGGACCCGTTCCACATGGGACTTATCGGCTTTATCCCCGATATCCTTCAAGGTCTTTTCGGTGGTATAAATAAGAGCGTCAGCTTCGTTCACCAAATCCGCCTCTTCGCGACGTCTCTTATCTTCTTCCGCGTGAGACTCGGCTTCTTTTACCATCCGGTCGATATCGTTTTCCTTTAAGCCACTTGAAGTGGTAATGGTCACTTTCTGTTCTTTGCCGGTTCCTTTATCCTTAGCTGAGACGTGAACGATACCATTGGCATCAATATCGAAAGTCACTTCAATCTGAGGAATTCCTCTTGGCGCCGGTGGAATTCCATCCAATCTAAATTGCCCTAAGGTGATATTATCTGCAGCCATCGGCCTTTCACCCTGAAGAACGTGAATATCAACTGCGGTCTGACTGTCAGCCGCAGTCGAGAAAACTTGAGTCTTGGAAGTAGGAATGGTGGTATTCCTGTCGATAATCCGGGTAAAGACACCTCCTAAAGTCTCCAGACCCAATGAAAGCGGAGTCACATCCAACAAAACAATATCCTTCACTTCACCGGTTAAAACACCGGCCTGAATAGCAGCACCCACGGCCACCACTTCATCGGGATTTACGCCCTTATAGGGTTCTTTACCGGTAATTTTTTTCACCATATCTTGAACAGCTGGAATACGGGTTGAACCACCCACTAAAATAATTTTATCAATATCTTTGACTTCCAAACCTGCATCGGATAAGGCCCGTTTGGTGGGACCCGCTGTTGCTTCAACTAAATCAGCGGTGATTTCATCGAACTTCGCCCGGGTTAGAGTCAAATCCAAGTGTTTCGGTTCCCCGTTCACTGCAGTAATAAACGGCAGGTTAATACCTGTGGACGCCAAACCGGATAGTTCAATTTTTGCTTTTTCAGCTGCTTCTTTAAGACGTTGAAGGGCCATTCGATCGTTACGGAGGTCAATTCCGTTGTCTTTCTTAAACTGCTCGGCCATCCAATTGACAACCCGTTCATCAAAATCATCACCGCCAAGCCGGGTATTACCGCCGGTGGCCTTTACTTCAAAGACGCCATCTCCGAGCTCCAGGATGGAAACATCAAAAGTGCCGCCCCCTAAGTCGTAAACCAAAATGGTATGATCGCCGCCCTTGTCAAGCCCATAAGCCAGGGCAGCAGCCGTTGGTTCATTAACAATCCGGAGTACCTCAAGTCCAGCAATGCGGCCGGCGTCTTTGGTAGCTTGCCGTTGAGCGTCGGAGAAATAAGCCGGAACAGTAATAACTGCCTGCTGAATTTTTTCACCCAAATAACTTTCAGCGTCGGCTTTCATCTTCTGAAGAATCATAGCCGAGATTTCAGGCGGAGTATATTGTTTGTCATCAATCCCAACTTTGTAGTCAGTACCCATTCGTCTTTTAATGGAGACCACGGTACGATCCGGATTGGCAACAGCCTGCCGTTTGGCAACCTGACCAACCATCCGTTCACCGGTTTTTGAAAAACCAACCACTGACGGAGTTGTGCGACCTCCTTCAGCATTTGGGATAACGACGGACTCGCCGCCCTCCATAACCGCCATACAAGAGTTTGTCGTTCCTAAATCAATTCCTAAAACTTTAGCCATTTCGATAACCCCCATTTTGTTTAAGATTCAATTTTAATTTTTTCAAAGGGCTCAGGAGCCAGGAGTCAGAAGCCAGTCTTCGCGCAAGCGCGCCTTATCTTTTGAAACTAGTCTTCCGTTGAATTGGTATTCTGGCTGCTGGATGCTGACTCCTTTTTCGTGCGTGTACAACACGCACGCCTTTATTTTTCCTTTTATTACGGTACCGCTACCTTAACCAAAGCCGGACGTAATAGCTTTCCCTTGTAAAGATAGCCTTTTTGCATTTCCTCGATGACAGTCGGTGCTGTTACTTGTTCCCCAGGCTCTTGAGAAACCGCCTCATGGACCTCCGGATCAAAAGGTGCATTCAAGGCAGGGATAACTTCAAGCCCCTCGTTTCTTAAGATACTTTGAAACTGTTTTAGGGTGAGATCCACACCCTCCTGCCAGCTTTTATTTTCGGTTTTCTCGTTAAAACAACCCACTGCACGCTCCAGACTGTCGAGAACCGGCAAAATCTTTTTAATGAGAGCTTCCCCGCCATAGATGGACATTTGCTCCATTTCCTGCCTGCTGCGGCGGCGAAAATTCTCCAAATCAGCCTGTGTTCTAAGCATTCGGTTATAAAACTCTTCCTTAGCTTGTTTGGCTTGTTCCAATTCCGCCTCTAGACCAGCTATCCGATCCCGATCGGGGTTGTTTTGATTTTCAGGAGCTATTTCTGTTTCTACCTTCTGTTCCTCGGGAATTGCTCCAGTTTGAACATTTTCTTGTGTCACAGCAACTGTTTCCGCTGCTTCGTCATGTTTTTTCATCATGATGGACCTTTTCCTCTTTCATTTTTATAATCATATTAATCCGTAATATTGCTTCCCCGACTTCACCGGCAGTTTTAATTGCTTGGTATTTAACCAAATAAGGATCCCAGATCCCTAATTCGGTCAAATCTTCGATTGCGCCGGTTTCACAATTTACGCCAATTGCATTTGACCCTGACTGCTCCTCACGGCCTAATACTTCGGCTACTTTTTCCAAAGGATTGAATCCCGCATTGGTGCATATTTGGATAAAGGGTTTTTTTAGTGCTTCTATCACACAATGATATCCATAACAAGACATGTCCCGTAGCGGTCTTTCATTCATTTTCCTGGCAATGCTCATTTCTACACTACCGCCGCCGGGTACGACTCCATCGTGCCAAGCTGCTTGTAAGGCCGAAGCTGCATCTTTCATAATCCGTTCTCTTTCACAAACCACCTCTTTTGTATGAGCACCTGCTATAATTGTCACATAATTTTGGTTTGACTTCCCCAAAATCCGAGTTTGATGAAACTTGTCATCCACTAAAATTTGGTCAACTTCCCCGGTTAGAGTCTTTAACTCTTCCAGAGGTTTTGATAAACTGCCTCTTTTAATCGGCCTTGCCCCTGTCATCTCTGCCAGGCGGCGCCATTCATCGCTGCAGACACCTTGAATCCCAATGATCCCTAAATCTGTCAGTAAATCTTCGGCAAAATCACAAATGAAGCGATCGACAAAAACGGCCCTGACTCCCAGGTCAGCGATTTTTTTGATATTGGCCAGTAATTCCTGTTCTTTATGTAATTGATGATTAAAACCTGTTTCGGTTGTCAAAGCCTCACTATCTATTTTAATGGGTTCCAAAGCATCATCAACTATTAAAATTCGAGTTTGCCTTAAGCGCCTCGGCATCTCGCGATTCATCGGCACTCGATTAATAATTGTTCCTTGTATCAATGTACTTTCTGATCCTTCGAGGGCGACTACTTGATCAGCCAATTTAAATTCATCAGAATCAAGGCGCTCAGCTCCGACTATCCAAGCCGCTTTCATTACGATATCGGCTAAATCTTGGTGTTCGCGGGCTGCGATGAAAGCAATTTTATGTAATATCGGGCTTGCCAAATCTGTGACAGGAGTTTTCGCCTCCGCCAGAAATTGCAAAGCCCTCTCGACTCCCATACGAATTCCTTCAATAACTCTTACAACCGGTACACCTTTGATAACTTGATTGACTCCTTCCGATACCAATGTACCGGCAATAATTGTGGCAGTGGTGGTACCGTCCCCGACTTGTTGTTCTTGATATTCGGCGGCGCTTATTAGAATCCGGGCTGCCGGATGAGTAACATCCATGGTTTTGAGAATGGTAACACCGTCATTGGTCACCATAATACCGCCAAAAGGGTCAACCAGCATACAATCCAAACCCTTTGGACCGATTGTACCCTGGACAGCTTCAGTAATTGCCCGGATGGCTCCACAATTGGTTACTAACGCTGCCATATATTGATCAACTTCAGAACATTCCGTAAATTCCTTGACTGACATTCAAACCTCCCAGGTTTCATAAATAAGCGGATATCCAACACAGCAGGTGTAACACTCCGGTGTTTACACTCCGGTGTTTACACGCATGTGTTTAACATTATTATACGCAACCTGGAGATTTTAATCGGATTCCCTGATAGAATATCTAGTAAAACAGCAAATCAATAAAACTATCAAAATTGGGGAATGACGTCTTACTTAAGTAGAGCGTCACTTAGCTATTTTCACATGCGCTTTATTTACCTGACATTCTACTACCGTAAGCCCCGCTTGCTGATCATGGTAAGCAACTCACTCAAGATTGAGGAAGTGTATTCGACTATCGGGACAACCTTTGCATAATCCATCCGGGTTGGGCCCAATATTCCGATGACCCCAACGGTTCTTCCGCCAATTTCATAACTTGAAGTAATAACGCTGCAGTCATTTAAACCCAATTCTTCATTCTCATGCCCGATTTTAACCTGAGCCCCGCGGCCCTGATTACGGGAAAGAAGTTTATATAACCGTTCCTCTTCTTCAAGGGCATTCATCAGAGGTTTAAATTTCTGTAGATCGGCGAATTCAGGTTGCTCAAGAATCTTCATAGCCCCATCAATATAAACTCTTTCATTGGTCCGGTTGGCTATCGCCTTAATCAATAATTTAATGGATTCGTTAAAAAACTGATCATGAAGCACGAGTTCGGAGCGGATATCATTCAGGAGCGTGCTTTGAAGGTCTTTCAAGCAAACCCCGCGCAGTTTTTTATTGAGCAGTTCAGAAATTCGATCCAGTTCTTCGGTAGAAACTTCAGTTTGCAGTTCAATGATCTTATTTTCAACGTATCCGGTATCGGTAACGATTAAAACCAAAACCGTGGTTGCCGACAACTTCACCAACTGAATATGACGAAAAATAGCGGTTTGAAACTGCGGGCTTAATACCACCGAAGGGTATTTCGTTAGTTGGACCAGGATCTTGGAAGTCTGATGAATAATGGACTCAATTTCCCGGTGGTAACCTTCCATTTCTTTGTAGATGTTTTCAATCTCATGCTTTGAAAGCTTTTGTAGAGATACCAAGGCATCGACATAATAACGATAACCTATCTCCGAGGGAATCCTACCAGCCGAAGTATGCGGCTGTTCAAGATAGCCGCTTTCCTCTAAATCCGCCATTTCATTGCGGATAGTTGCCGGTGATAAGCCAAGATCATATCTTCGGGCAATGGTCCTTGAGCCAACCGGCTCTGCGGAAGCTATATAATCATCGGTAACCACTTTCAATATACTTTTCTTGCGTTCATCCAGCTTGTTGTGGGAGGCCAAGAAAATGCACCTCTTTTTAATTAAATTAATTTTTTGTTAGCACTCTATCAAAGAGAGTGCTAATCTAATACCAAAATATCACTGTCAACTATATTTGTCAAGGGGTCACCTTATATATATAACTTTGAAATCATGTAAAAAATCCCATCGAAAACTTATTATGTCAAAAAATTGCACTTTGGAATAAGGCCGATAAAATAAAAGGTAAGAATTATAAATATTAATGAAGTAAGGGACCTCTATTGATATCCAATAAAGACCATTTTATAATGTAACTATATTTAATCACAATTTGAAGTTGGTGTTCAAAATGAAAGCAATCAATGCTAGCCACCTCAATAAATGCTTTTCCTATTATGAAAAAGATGCCGGCCTTCAAGCCTCGGTTTCTAATCTTTTTAAACGGAAAAAACTTAACAAAGTTGCAGTATCCGATATCTCGTTTACGATTGAAGAAGGTGAAATGGTAGGCTTTTTAGGACCCAACGGCGCCGGAAAAACGACCACTCTCAAAATGCTTTCAGGTATCCTCTTTCCTACCAGTGGAACTGCTCAGGTACTCGGGTATATACCTTGGGAGAGAAAAAAGGATTTTAAAATGCGTTTTTCCATTGTTATGGGACAAAAAAACCAACTATGGTGGGACCTTCCCGCAAATGAATCCTTATATCTGAATAAATGCATTTATGAAATCGATGACCGGGAATATAATTCGTTTTTAGCTGAACTGTCGGATTTACTTGAAGTCAAGGAATTATTAAAGGTTCAAGTTAGAAGGCTGTCACTGGGAGAGCGGATGAAATTAGAATTGATTGCCGCGCTGATTCACCGACCTAAAGTGCTTTTATTGGATGAACCTACGATTGGACTGGATTTGATTTCTCAGCGAAAAATCCGCGAATTTTTACGGTATTACAATCAACAGACCAAAACCACAATCATGCTTACCAGCCATTATATTATCGACATTCAAGAACTCTGTAAACGTTCGATTATCATTAATCAGGGTAATATCGTCTATGATGGTGAATTAAGCAAAATTAACGATATTTTCATTGAAAAAAAGATAATTCGTTTACAACTGGCGGGACAGGTGCCCATCGATACTTTAAACAAGTACGGCCAAGTCAAAGAATATGATGGCTTTCATACGACCATTGAAGTTCAAAAAGATCATCTCAAAACAATTTCAGCCCAGATGTTGGAAAATTTGCCAATTATCGATTTGAACATTGAAGATATCCCCTTAGAGGATGGTATTGCTCTTTTCTATCAAGGACGATTGATCAGATAAGTTAGGGAGAAAACTTGATGCAAAAATATTTACGATCATTTATATTGGGAATTCAAAACGCAATGGAATACCGGAGTAACTTTTTTTTAAATATGGTTAGCGCCTTATTCCCGATTTTTATTCAGTCTTTCCTATGGACTTCGATATATCAAGGCAATCTAAAGGCCGTTATTAATGGATATACCTACCAACAAATCATCGTTTACACGATCATGGCGAATGTTGTATCCCGTCTTATCCGAACCGGGTTTGAATATGAAGTGGCAGATGATATCAAAAATGGCGGTTTGAATAAATTCATCATTAAACCGATTGATTACAGTATCTACAAATTTTGCTGTTTTATTGGGCAGAAATTAATCAATATCGCCATGATGGGCCTGGTTATTTTTGGTTTATTGGTTTTCCTGGTTTTAAATTTCGGTGCCGTTTTTCAAGCCGCCCAAATTGTCCTATTCTTTCTTTCTCTGTTATTGGCACTGATACTGAATTTCACATTCTTTTTCACCATCAGTATCTCAGCATTCTGGCTACTGGAAATCGGTTTTCTGTTTGAAGCCGCCCGGATAGTCATCATTTTCCTTAGCGGCGGAATCTTTCCACTAGATATTTTTGGCAAGAAGGTGGCCTGGCTTTCGAATTTTCTTCCTTTTAAATACACCATTAATTTTCCGGTGGAGATCTTAAGCGGCAGGCTTACCTTAAACAACGGATTTGAGGGGATCCTACTCCAAATCATTTGGATTTTAGTCTTTATAGTCATTGCGAAACTGCTATGGTTGGCCGGTACCAAGCGTTATGTGGCTGTGGGAGGTTGATTCATTGAAACGAATGATCCGGGAAATAAGAAAACATTTGTTTATTTATTTTATATTTATAAAAAATTGTTTAGCGGCCCAAATGGAGTTTAGAACCAATTTTATTACAGGTATTGCCATGGAATGCGGTTATTTGATAGTAAAAATAATGTATGTCGTTGTTATCTACCGCTCCGGCAAAATGATTCATGGGCTTTCTCCCGATGCTATTCTATTATTTATTGGTACCTTCGTCATCATAACAGGGTTTTATGCCGGACTTTATATGATGAATTTCTTTCAAATGCGGGAACAAATTCGTAGCGGGAATCTGGACTTATTAATAACCAAACCGGTCTCGCTGCAATTTATGCTTACTTTACGGCGTTCCGATATGGGGATTATGGTAATTGATTTGACTGCCGGCATTATTATGGTGGTGATCGGATGGAGTCGGCTTCATATTCCATTCGATATCATCAATGCTTTAGGGTTCATCGGCTTTCTTGTCGGCGGATCAGCCATGGGTTATGCTATTTTTTTGCTTCCTCAGATATTATCATTTTGGTTTATCAATACCAGTGCTATTGCGGAATTAACCGATTCATTCTGGGATTTTAACAATGTTCCGATGATTATTTATAATAAAATGATACAAAGGGTGGGGGTTTTTATATTCCCCATATTTGTGGTTACCAATTTCCCGGCTTTATTTGTACTTGGCAGAATGAATGTTATCTATATGATTTGGGGAATTATCGCGCCCGTTCTCTTGTTGACAATTACGCGATTGGCTTGGAATTGGGCAGTAAAAAACTATTCCAGCGCCAGCAGCTAAGAAAACAGATCACTGTTCATACCTATTTTAATCACGTTCATCCTACTAATCCCGTTAATCCTAATATAAAAAAAGCACCGGGAAATTTACCTTCCCCGGTGCTTTTCTTTGGCTTTTTCCTTTTTAAGCTCCCATTTTCGTTCTTCCAAAGCATCCTTTTGTTGTTTGGAGTGTACCGCCTGATCAACCTTTCTCTGTTCCTGCTCTAACTTTAATGCTTGCTGAGCCTTTGTAGAAATACCGGATTGATTCATCTCTGCAGCTGCTAAACGAGCCAACCTTTTCGGGTTGATTTTTCTTAAAACGGCTTCCTCAGTTTCGATTGCCTTTGAAACCCTGGACACCAGCTTAAGCATTTTCCGGTTTACCAGCTCCAGTATATCGTTATCCCGGGGTTCCGGCCCAAAAACGTACCTGCAAGCCCGGAGCTTAGTCTGATCAGTCTCTTCAAACACTCCGACCCAAAACTGGCCATCATAATAGACTGTCAACTTCATTAAGATTCCCCCTCTAAGTAATCTTGGAATGACGGACATCCCGAGGGGGGAAGGTTACTGAAGCTGTCCCAAAAAGAATTCTATCGGTGAGATGTACAATAACGTAGCGCTTTATATTGTATACCTCGGTGATTTTAAAATCCTTTTTTAACAGACTCGCCCGGACTACCAACCGGACCGTGTTTTTTCATTCCATTTTTTATTATAACTGAATTACCCGTGGTTGAAAATAAAATGTTTAAAAACTCATAATCCAGCTAATATACTGGCGATTACGTAATTACTAACCATGACTCCCCGATCTGTCAATGCTAAATGCTCATTGAGGCTGGTTAAAAACCCGTGGGCTTTTAGCGTTTCTATCTGCTCGAAAGCCCCGGCTGATAAATCAAATTGAAATTGCTCTTTAAATCGGGCCAAATCAATACCAGAGCGCATTCTAAGCCCTAACATAATCGCTTCGGTCATGGCAGTGGATGGATCAATGATTTCACTTTCTGCGACCACCGGTTTCCCATTTTTCAGCTTCTGGATATATTCTTGAGGGCTATTTACATTCGTCCAGCGACTTTGGTGAAAAGTGGAAGCAGCTCCCGCTCCAAATCCCAGATAATCGCGGCCTGACCAATAACCCATATTATGAATGGAATAGAATCCAGGCCTGGCATAATTGGATATTTCATAATGTTCATAACCGTTTTTCCGTAAATAATCCATTGCCATTTGCAACATGTTAACGACTTCCTCTTCGGCCGGAAGGGTCATGGAAGCCTGAGCGACCATCTTGGCTAGGGGTGTTTCTGACTCCAGTTGCAATGCATAGGCCGAAATATGTTCCGGTTCCAGAAAAACCACCTTTTGTAAAGACTCTTGCCAGGCCTCTATACTTTGTCCCGGAAGTCCACATATCAAATCGACTCCAATATTGGAAAAGCCTATCTCTCTGGCTTGTTTATAAATCGATAAAAAATCTGACCAGTTATGAATTCGGCCTATCGCTGCCAATAATTCATTTTGGGCAGCCTGCAGGCCTAGACTTAAGCGGTTAAAACCTGCCTCATATAATAAAATAAGATCCCCGGCATTAACGGTACCCGGATTGGCTTCAATGGTTATTTCGGTTGCCGGATTGATCAGAAAATTTTCTTTTAAATACTGGAGTAAGTTAACCAATAATGGAACGGGAAAATAACTGGGGGTTCCGCCGCCAAAATAGACAGAGCGAATCACTCGATGCTCAGGTAGAAATTCTCCGATCTCTAGAATTAACGATTCGGCATACTCCGGCATCAGATATTCAATGCCTGAGTATGAATTAAAGTCGCAATAAAAACATTTGCTCCTGCAAAATGGAAAATGCAAATAAAGCGATAACTCCGGTTTTATATTGACCACATCCTTGGAAAATATCGTTATAAATTTTCCACTTTTCTGATTCAATCCCTTTTTTAGTATTTGACGATTTGCCTTCTGTAAGGTATGTTAATAGAGATAAGTTTTTTTTGGAGGTACCGGATGGCCTTTCGCCTTGGTTCCCAAATGGTTAGCAATGTGCCCCTAGCGGATTATTTGCGGGAAACAGTTCAATATTTTCCTGTCATTGAATTGCAATCAGACCCCAAATTTTTTTCAGCAAACTTTGGATTTACGGCCAATGAAAGGTCGGCCTTACGAATTTACCAAGACCGCTTTCATTTTCAATTAACGATGCATGCACCATATTCGAATATTAATTTGGGAGCGATAAACCCCGAGGAACGCCAGGTCGGGATTCATATTTTTACGAATACTATTCGCATTTCGGCTGATCTGGGCATTAAACTCATAACCTTCCATCCGACTCCCTTATTACCGGGAATGACTTCCAAACAATACCGGGAAGCCTGTTTATTGGAAGAAGACAGTATCTCGCAGCTATTGAAAGATGCCCGAAAACTAGGAGTGGCATTACTCATTGAAAATATGCCGGCTCTATCCAAATACCCTCCCTGTACACGGGATGGAGCCAGATTTCAAGAATTACTTTGGCTTTTTCAGGAACCGGAATTTGGGTTGACAGTCGACATCGGACATGCCCTACAGGCCGGGATAGCAACAGAAGCGCTTTTAAAAATGGAACGAATCCGCCATTTTCATATTCATGATAACAATCGAATCGACGATCTCCATCAACCCATCCTTCAAGATCTCGCTTGGTGGGGTAAACTGGTAAAAAGTTTAGTGAAGAAATTTCCGGATGCAGTGGCTATTTTAGAAATAAATAGCCTTAAGGATCAGCTTGACAGTTACAAAAACCTTTCGAAGTTCATGTCAAAACCAGGTGGCCCCGGTAAAAGAAGGGAACTGATGATTCCCCCAATCATTACCTAAAGTATTTCTCGCAAGGACCGAATTTAAATACTTTAATTTTCATTCTTAGTGAATCCCTAAGTTAACCGGCTTGCTGTCCCGCAAGACTTTTTCGTGATAATCCTGCATTGATTTCCATTGTGACCAGGAAAAAAGGGCTAGCGCAAACCATATAAAACCAAAACCCAATAATTGAACCACAGTAAATGGCTCATGATATAAAAACAGCCCTAATAACAAGGTCATTGTGGGAGTCAGATACTGGGTAAAACCAACTATGGATAAAGGTACGGTTTGGGTGGCCCGTGCAAACCATAAAAGGGGCAGGGCGGTCACCACTCCCGCACCCATCAAAAGCAAATTAACCAGCCATGTTGCATGACCGAAGGTACCGCTTCCCAAATGCTCCATCCAAAGTAAATATCCTGCAGCCAGCGGTAATAAAAATGCTGTTTCCAATGTCAAACCAACAATAGCCTCAATACCGGCCATTTTCTTCACCAAACCGTAGAGACCGAAAGTCGTTGCCAATGCCAAAGCAATCCAGGGGATTTTGCCATATTCAAATGTTAAAAATAACACTCCGGCGCTGGCAATCCCTAAAGCCACCCATTGCCTTATATTGAGCCTTTCTCGCAAAATCAACATTCCTAAAGCC
>JAEZKW010000019.1 GCA_023415375.1 Bacillota bacterium | reverse complement strand
TAAGGTGTATTGTGCCAAAACTCAACGAGAAGGAGGCCACCGGGATAGCTTTAAGTAACGAAGGAGACCTCCAGCTATTATTTTGGCCGTATAGGTTTCTTTTTTATTTTAACTTTGATGAAAGCCGATCAAACCGTGCTTTCTCCTCATCAATAGATAAGGTAAAATTCAGTGAAAAAACAACAAGCCCGCGTACTTGGTACGCGCAGTATCCGCCTCCTAAGGGAGGCGCACCCTAGACGGGCGCAGTTGTTTTTTCACATTAAACATAACAGTTAAAAACCGCGTTCCCCCATTTCAAGGACAACAAGCCGAAGTGACCGTACCCAGAATTGTCGACAGTTGTTGCCCAGAACTTCGGAACTAAAACGAAATACTTTGCAAAGAATCAACCTGATGGAGATAATTAAATTTAAGACGTACGAAGTACCGTTTTTCGTTTTCTAAAATCATTGGCAACAGCTTGCGATCCACATCCGGAATTTGGCTGTCAAATATCTTCTCTCTAGGAACCCATTGCAGAATACCTTCATCACATTGTTTCAGTGAGCCGCTGAATTGATGGGCGCGAAAAATAAAAACCAGCCAATTGTACTCTTGCTCTTCTCCGGTTTCAGAGGTGATCATCTTCAGCTTGGGGTCTTTCAGAGTAAGTCCGGCTTCTTCCCAAATTTCCCGGATAATTGTTTGCCGCGGGTCTTCCGGAGGCTCTAACTTACCTCCAGGCGCTGTCCAATGCCCCCGAAATGGTTCTTTATTGCGTTGCAACATCAAGAGTTTTCCACCATTCTCCAAATAACACAAACTGCTGATACGTTGAAGAGCCGGGTTATTCCACAGTTCTGAAAGAAGGATTGAAATATGCTCTTGTAATAGAAATTCTTCAACGGCTTTCATGATCTATATTTCCTTTATTCAAGCAATTCTCTTTGAATTAATTCCATCCTTAATTGATCCGGAGATTGAAAGAGGATGGTATCAAAGCCCAAGTTCTTCGCTGCAGCGATATTGGCGGCGGAATCATCGATAAACAAGCAGCTAGAGGCCGGTTGTCCAATCTTTTGCAACAACACCTGATAAATCCGGGGATCAGGCTTAATTAATTTTTCTTCCCCAGAAACTACGATAGCCTCAAACCAATCAAAAAATTCATATCGGTGACGGATGGTTGCAAATTTTTCCGCTGACCAATTGGTCAAACCATAAAGCGAAAACCCTGTCGCGTTAGTACGCGCGCTCGCGCCCGTGTTAGCACGCGTTCTCGCCCGGTCTTTAAGCTCGCGTAAAATATCAACAGAAGACTGGATCGGACCGGCCAAGGTCTCCTCCCAGCGCTCGTCATAGGCTTGAATCAATTCTTGATAAGCCGGAAAATCTCTTACTAACTTAGCAATACCTTCTGAAAAGGGGCATCCTTGGTCCAATTGCCGATTCCAATCGCTAAAGTGAATTTCTTGTAGGAAACCATCAATTTTTTCAGGATCAGCTCCGAAAAATTGCCGATACAGGTAATGAGGGTTCCAGTCCATCAGAACACCCCCAAAATCAAAAACAATAGCTGTGATTTTTCTCATTTTTTGCTCCCTGTATTAATTTGAAGGCTTATGCCAGCAAGTCGCCAATTTGTTTCTCAACATAAGCGGTCACAAATTGATACTTTCGATTATTCGGCCTAAGGTCTTTGAAAACCTTTTTTGGGGATTTGTTAACGAAAAATTCTCTAATTTGTCACATACTATAAGGATTTTTTCAAAAGGCCGGTTTCCCGGCGCAGATCAACGAGTCGCAATCTTCAAAATGAGTGGGTCGGATTATAAAGAAGCTTTACAAGAAGACTGACAGATGATAAAATTTTTCGAGAATGTTCAAAATATAGCAGAAATTGCACCATAGACAGGAGCTTCCTTCATGCTTGGAATTATCACAGCTGTAGAAACTGAACGCGACGCGGCCCTAGCTAGAATGACCGATATCACAGCTTCAACCCAGTACGGCATTGAATTTTACATTGGTAAGATCAAAAATCATCCTTGCGTTATCGCTTTATCCGGTGTCGGTAAAGTCAACGCAGCCCGCTGCACTCAACTCATGATTGATCACTTTTCCCCGGAACGAATTGTAAATATTGGATCCGCCGGTGGCTTACACCCTAAACTTAAAATCGGGGATGTGGTCATCTCCACGTCCTGCATTCAATATGATGTCAATTTAACCCCCTTTGGGATCAAACAAGGTGCTTTTACAGAAGATGATGACGGTTTTATTGATGCCGATCCAGAATTCATTGAGCTCTGTAAAAAAGCCATGGCTCGCTGTGTAGGAAATGAATATCAGATTTTTACCGGTCCGATTGCCACCGGAGATCAATTCAATAATTCTCTGGAAAGAAAGAACCAATTATATCAAGACTTCGGAGCTTACTGCAATGAAATGGAAGGCAGTGCAGTCGCCCAGGTATGCGCCCTTTGTGAGGTCCCTTTCGTGATTATCCGCTCCATCTCTGATAATTCAGATGATGATACCCTCGAAATGTATAATAATTATAAAACATTGGCAGCTGAACGCTGTTCTGATTTTCTGATTCATTTGATGGAAGTAACGGAAAAACAATCTGAAGAAATGGCGAGGTGTTTTTGATGAATCCAAAAGTAGAATCTTTTGAACTGGATCACGACCAAGTTGTAGCCCCCTATGTCCGGAAAGCCAAAGTGATGCAGGTAGACTCCAGATTCCCAGAATGCGTGGTTTCTAAATTTGATGTTCGTTTTGCCCAACCAAACCAAAAATATCTTCCCAATGATGCCCTCCATACCTTGGAACATCTTTTTGCCACATTTATTCGCAAATATACCGATGAACTCATCGATATCTCTCCAATGGGATGTCGAACCGGTTTTTATTTTACTTTCTGCCACGATAAAGAGGCTTCCTGGGTGGCGAGTCTGGTTTGCAAAGCCCTACAGGAAGTGGTTCAATTTTCTGCTCCAATTCCTGGTGCTGTCCGCAAAGAATGCGGCAATTATCTGGAGCATGATTTAGATTCTGCAAAATTATGGGCCGCCCGCTTCTTAAGTGTACCGGAGCAGCAATTAATCGATATTTACCGTGGTAATAAAAATTAATTCAAAAGGGCGTAATTGCGTTCTTCGGATCAATGTCTTCACTACAAAACTCAATTTTTTCTGCTTAAGCCTTTTATGAATTTTGAATTTTTAAAAGAGGAATTAAAGATTTAATAAATAATTATTATAATGATTCATCTGTGAAATAATATAGGGCTCTTCGGCATAAGAAATGCTGAGGCCTTATTTCTTTGTTAAAAAGACTATAATCTCAAACATTTGGTTACGCTGAGGATTCTTGTATTCATATCTCTATCAATAAATTTTCTTTTGAGACAGCCCCTTTTTTATGCCAACTACTTGGCGAGCCGACTAAAGTCGGCTAAAAAACCAGGAGATTCATCTTGGGAGTTCCTTTTTTATCATATTCAATAAAAAAACGCTCCATTGTCATTAGAGCGTTTCATTATGTTTGGTTATCTTTTATCAAGAATCAGATTAACCCTTCGCCACAAACCCCGCAATCCGGGCCAGTCCTTTTTCGATTTTTTCAAAAGAGGTGGCATAGGATAACCGGAAGTATTCAGGAGCTCCAAA
This sequence comes from Bacillota bacterium, assembly GCA_023415375.1. GTDB lineage: Bacteria > Bacillota > UBA4882 > UBA8346 > UBA8346 > UBA8346. The sequence goes on along the minus strand of JAEZKW010000019.1, from coordinate 10,523 downwards.
CCCACTACCAGGAACCACAGCTACTTTGGCATGCTCTAGCAATAAGTCGGCAAAAACATCAGCACCGGTAACTATTTTTCCATGATACTCCTTGCCTATAAGTCCCTTTATGCTGGCAAAAACATAAAAGGCCCCATCCGGTTTTATACAATGTAAGCCCGGGATTTTGTTAATCGTCTCAACCATATAAGAACGGCGTTTCTTAAACTCTGCAACCATCCCGTCAATAATCTCAAGGGGCGGTTTGGTTAAAGCTAACTCCGAAGCCGGTTGGCAAAATGAAGTTGGATTTGAGGTGCTATGACTCTGCAAATCGCCAATAGCCTTAATAACCTTGGCATCCCCTACGGCGTATCCAATCCGCCATCCAGTCATGGCAAAGGTTTTAGAGACTCCATTTATAATAATCGTTAAATCTTTGATTTGCGGATTTAGGCTGGCAATGCTAACGTGTTCTCCCTCATAAATCAGTTTTTCATAAATTTCATCCGAAACCACAATAATATTTTTTTCAATTGCTACTGCTGCAATTGCTTCCAACTCCTGACGGTTGTAAACCGCACCCGTCGGATTGGAAGGACTATTTAAAATGAGAGCCACTGTTTTCGGTGTGATGGTGGCCCGAAATTGTTCGGCTGTTATCTTAAAACCGCTGGTTTCGTCGGTTGAAATAATAACCGGTTTGGCTCCTGCCAGTGCCACCTGTTCACTATAACTAACCCAGTAAGGTCCGGGAATAATCACCTCATCGCCGGGATCACAAATTACTTGAAACAAATTATAAAGAGCGTGTTTAGCACCGCAGCAGATAACCACTTGATTTGTATTATATTTTAATCCGTGGTCGCGTTCCATTTTAAAACACACTGCCTCTTTTAAACCCAAAGTACCAGAAGCCGGAGTATATTTGGTTTCACCACGTTTTAACGCCGTAATCGCTTCATTTTTTATAACTTCCGGAGTATCAAAATCTGGTTCTCCGGCCCCAAAGCCAATAATATCCAAGCCGTCTTTGATCATTTGTTTAGCTTTGGCATCAATTGCCAAAGTTGGGGAAGGGTTAATACCTTTAGCTCTTACCGCTAACTTCATTAAATCCTCTCCTTGCAATAGGTTTTTATCTGTATGTAAAAATATATTCTGTTTTTCGACTTAGAAGCTCTATTTTCCTGCAAATTGGTCACAATTCACTGTATTTTATATGATCCTTGTATACCGTATTTTGTAACCATGTTTAATGTTTCAATTATATGGGAGGTATTTCCACCGGCAGACGCGAAATAATAACGTTATGATCAACCCTGTTGTTTATCAGCTTCCCTGTAAAACAACAGAAAAATTTTAATGACTTTTTATAGAGAGGAGCCCGATGATGGTTAAAAAAATAGGTGTAATCACTGGTGGCGGTGATTGTCCGGGATTGAACGCTGTTTTGCGGGCCGTAGTAAAAACTGCGGTTGGCAAATACAATTGTGAAGTCATTGGATTCAAAGACGGTTATCATGGCCTTGTCTTAAATGAATGGGTTAAGCTTGATCTTTCCAAGGCCTCCGGTATTCTGGATCGGGGCGGTACAATTCTAGGTTCTTCTAACCGGGACAACCCCTTTAATTTTAAGATTGAAGAAAATGGTGCAGTCACTTATGTGGATAAGTCGGATCAAGTAATGTCCAATATTAACTCCCATGGTATCGAAGCCATGGTCCTGATTGGTGGCGATGGTACTTTAACCAGCGCCCGTGATTTTTCCCATAAAGGATTAAATGTCGTGGCGGTCCCGAAAACGATTGATAACGATTTATCGGCAACCGATTTTACCTTCGGCTTTATGACTGCTGTGGATACCGCAACCGAAGCCCTTGACAAATTACATACCACAGCTGAATCTCATCACCGGATAATGGTGCTTGAAGTAATGGGAAGGTATGCCGGTTGGATTGCTCTGGAATCAGGAATTGCCGGAGGCGCTGATATGATCGTCATTCCGGAAATCCCCTATGACATTCAGAAAATTGCCAGTAAAGCTTTAGAGCGTCACAAAGCCGGTAAAAACTTTAGTATTGTGGTGGTTGCCGAGGGTGCAAAACCTAAAGGTGGAACTATGGTAGTCAGTCAAGTGGTCAAAGATAGTCCCGATCCGATCCGTCTCGGCGGCATCGGTCAAAAAATCGCGCAGGATTTAACCGAGATAACGGGTATTGATTCGCGGGTGACAGTTTTAGGCCATTTACAAAGAGGTGGAAGACCAATCCCTTATGATCGGATATTGTCGACTCGCTATGGAGTCGCTGCCGTCGAATTAATCAGGCAAGGTAAATATGGTATGATGGTGAGTTTGCAAGGTAATGAACTTGGTGCCGTACCGATCGAGGAGGCAGTTGGGCAATTAAAAACGGTCCCTCCTGATAGTGAACTTATCCGAATCGCCAGAAGTATCGGAGTGGAGTTTGGGGAATAAATATGATTTTGGGGATTTCTAAACTACCGGTGCTGTTTTTTGAGAACGAATTGTACCAAAATCGTGGCGATTCCTTTCTCTTTAAACAGCCCGGTTTTTTTAAGGCTGTTGGGATTTTATTAAATGTTGGCAGTCCTTATTCTTTTAATCAATTCCGTCGTAGAGATTCCCGCGACTAAGGGAATAAATTTTACTTCAACCTGGTAACGAATTAATACATCTTTTTCGGGAAGACTGTCTAGCGTATAATCGCCACCCTTAATATACACTTGTGGTTTTATAATCTCAATTAACCGGACTGCAGTGGCTTCATCAAATAAAGTTACATAATCAATAGGTTCTAAAGCAGCTAAAAGTTCCAAGCGATCATCCTGAGGAATAATCGGTCTGGTTTCCCCTTTTAAACCTCGAATAGACTGGTCGCTATTAAGGCCAACCACTAAAATATCGCCTTGAGCTTTAGCTTCTTTAAATGTTCGCAAATGACCTACATGCAGGATATCAAAACAGCCATTGGTTAAAACGACTTTGGCTTTTTCTTGATGCCATTTTTCAGCCTGTACACTCAATTGCTCCCTACCTAAAATCAAACCCATACGTTTTCCTCCCATATCTTGATGTTTCAAACAGTTAATTTTTAATAACACAAAGTTTAATCATTAGAATGTAAAATAAAATCTGCAACGAAGCCTCTGCATAATTATAGCATCTTTGAGAATTTTGACAAGCAATTTTAATGACTCATTTCCTGAATAACTTGGTACAAAATCCGGGTTCCTGTTTCCAAATTGGTGAGTGAGATACGTTCATCGATACCGTGCATTCGTTGTAACTCCGCTTCGGAAATTAATATCGGTATAAAACCATAACTTGTTATTCCTTTTTCTCTAAAATAGCGTGAATCTGTGGCTAAGGTTGACAAATAAGGCAAAACGTTACTATTCGGATTCTCTTGTTGCACCACTTGCCGCATAATCGCAAACAACTCGGTATTGACCGGCGATTCCGTAGGAGGGGCCGATTGTAGAACTTCCAATGCAACTCTGGAATCATTAATGACGTTTTGGAGTTGCTCCAAAAAATGCTCCGGAGTCTCCCCCGGGACCAAACGGCAGTCTAATGTTAATTCACATTGTTCCGGAAGGACATTGGTTTTCATCCCTGCCTGCAGTATGGTAGGGGAGATTGTATTATATAACATCCCTTGAATCGACCGTTCTCTATTAAAATGGCGGTTGGCAAACAGTTTCAAAGTATAGTCCAAACTTTCCGGTATTGTTGGAAGCTTCACTCCGTGCTGCACAGCCATTTGGCTTAAAAAACTCCGACTCGTCTCGCAAAGTGTAATAGGCTCTCTATGGCGGGCAATTCGTCCGATAATTTTATTCATTTGCACAATCGCATTATCTTTGGATGGCATTGAAGCATGCCCCGGCGTCCCGGATATTGAAAGTTTGACCCAAAGCAGACCCTTTTCCGCATTTTGGCAGACATAGACCGGTCTTCCATCCTGGTTAAATCCTGCTCCGCCTTCATTAATAATGAACTCCACATCATCTAGGTCAGGGATCCCTTGACTCATCAGCCAGTTAATCCCATACAAACCGCCAACTTCTTCATCGGCAGCAGCCACTAAAATCAATTCGCGCCCAGGAACCTGCCCGCTTCTTTTATATAAAATCAGCGTCATAAGTTCCATTGCCAGCATGCCCTTCATGTCAAGGGCGCCTCTTCCCCAAATATATCCTCCATCGATGATTCCCGCAAAGGGATCAAAAGTCCATTGGTTTGGGTTTGCTGCTACAACATCCATATGAGAAAGCATCATCATTGGCTTACAATTACCATTACCAGCTATACGGGCTACCAAATTACCCCGTCTAGGAGCGGACTCATAAATTTCAGCCGGTATTCCTTCCCGCTCCAGCAGTGTCTTTATAAATGTTGCAATTGAAATTTCATTTCCCGGCGGATTGGTTGTATTGAAGCGGATTAGACTCCGCAAAAGATCGGTTGCCTCTTCTCCGACGTGTTTCCAATTAATTTCCATCTCTACATCCCCCCAAAACATTTATGCAAAAACCGTATTCCATGCTCATTGCGAATAACCAACAACCAATAATTTTTCTATTCTTCCCCATTCACTTCAGATTCTAAAATGGCCATAAACTTTTCCATCGTAGCCTTTCTTTTAGTGGCGATTTTTTTAGCAGTTTCTGTAAATAAGCGTTCGGGTATGAATTTAAGTTTAATATGCCATTCTCTTTGTAAAGAATCATCTTCTGGACGGTTGCTGGCGCAAGATATTTTTCCCCATTCACTGCGGCGGCTATAAACATTACCACCATGTTCGCCAAGCCATAGGTAAGCCCGGGCCACACCAATTGCTCCTAAGGAATCCAATTTATCGGCATCATAAAGGCACTTCGCTTCAATGCTCCGGGGTGGGTTGTTGTCGCGGAAGCGATGGGTGGCAATGCATTCACAAATCGCTTTCATTTGATTTGGGTCTTCACCCAGATCAGATAAAATCCCGGCCGTCATCTCACTGCTGGCGGCAGCATGACAAATGATTCCACCGCTTTCTTCCTCAGCTCTCCGACCAATATCATGAAATAAAGCAGCTATTGCCACAATTCGTAAATCAGCCCCCTCACGGGCTCCAATTTTAAGGGCTAAATTCAGAACCCTTTCAATATGGGAAAAATCATGGGCAGGGCCAGTTTGATAGAACCCCTTGGCAAGTTGAATATATTGGTAAAGATCCGTTTGAATGTCCATGTAGTTTTCTGTTTCCACTTTTTTATATTGTTCCCTTCAACCGTTAATTATGTTAACAGATAGCGCAGAAATCGTAGATTATGAAACTCATTTTCCAACGCATCGAGTATCTATGATTATTTTACATTTTCATCAATAATCCTTTTGAAAACATTTCTTGATCTCTTTAAATTGCAAATTGATAAATAAAAGATTTTATGCTTTTGGCTCGTTTCTTTAGTTTTTTTTCGGAAGTGTCCCCGGCAATATTACGCCGGCTCCGTTTCCCACATAAACATTGGGTACTTCTCCAACGATAACGGCTTCCGTAAGAGGTATGTCAGAACTTACAAGGACCTCCTGATTACCCAGGGGCACTACCATTTTGACGACTGCTTTTACTGTCAAATAAATCCGATGCCGCACTTGATTGATTCCAGCCTGGTCAAAAGAATCATTCATGCTGCTTTCCACAAAGCCAATAGGCAGGACCTTAACTGCAATATCCGGTCCAAAACCGGCCATAATCTTTGATCCCATTACTTGACCGAGGGGAATTTTTACGGTTAACTTCGGCAAATCAAGCAACCGTTTCTGCACAGCCAAGGTGGCCTCGGAAGATATCCGGTTGATCTCTCCGGTATTGGGTTGGATCATGGTTACTCTTCCCTCAGGGCTTAATTGAACTTTAATCAGATTCTGATAGGTTACATCAGGACAGATATTTGACCGTATGGCTTCATTAATCGCCCGAGTGGCAATAACCCGGGCCTCAGTTTCGGCCAAGCGATGAAGTGTAGGACTGATCCTGAAATCAACAATATAAAAACATAACACCAAGAACAAAAAAAATATCCCTAAAAAAGTAATCGAATTAAATCGGCGTTTGCGATAAGGGGGAATTTTTAAAAAAACAAATCGTTTATTTAAATGAAAACGCATGGATCGGTTCAGCCCTTTCCTAGTTTTTTTAAATTCGCTAAAAAATTCAATGAAATATATTTGAATACGATTCCACTACGAAAAAAGTTTTGAACGATTTTGTCCTAATCTTTCATTCATGAAACTTCATGAATAATCTATGTTCCCATTATGAAGGTTATAAGCAACTTCATTAAAATTACGGTAAAATTCTTCACTAGCAGTAAATTTTGGCTTTATGGTATAATATTTGTAACTTGGATAATGTCTGAGGTCGTTTATCAGTCCATAGGAGGACCTATGATGTTCTTTGAAAAAAAATCAAGTGACAACCGAAGTACAGAGTCTGTCAATCTTAGCAAAATCCTGATCATTATAACCATCGTATTTGGTATTGTTTTAGGTTTTTCATTTATTTTATTAATTGGAACCAGTAAAAGCCTCTTAAGTTTGCAACCGCCAAAACAAGCGACAATTTTTTATGATGTTAATGGTAAGGAATTTACCCGGTTGTATGTTGAAAACCGCATCGAAATTCCGCTCCAAAAAATGCCGGTTATTTTAAAAAAAGCTATCGTTAATGTTGAGGATAACCGTTTTTATGAACATTCCGGAATTGATCTCAAAGCGATTGCCCGGGCTTTCTGGGTGGATATCCGCGGTGGCGGTTATATTGAGGGGGCCAGTACCATTACTCAGCAACTGGCCAGAAACGTACTGCTCACCCAAAGAAGAAGCATGGCCCGCAAGATTCAGGAAGCTATCTTGGCAATGAGTATTGAACGTAACTATACCAAAGAAGAAATTTTGGAACGTTATCTGAATCAAATTTGCTTTGGCCATGGTGCCTATGGCGTTGAAGCAGCTTCGCGGCTTTTTTTCGGAAAAAGCGTAATCGACTTGGAAGCGCATCAAATAGCATTACTGGTGGGATTACCTAAAAACCCAACCGGCTATTCACCCTATTTCCATCCTCAAGCGGCTTTGGATCGAAGGAAAATCGTCCTTGAACAAATGGTTAAATATGGAACGATTACGGCGCAGGAAGCCGCATTTTACAATCAAAAACCTCTTGATGTCATCCCGTTATCGGCCGCAAAAAGAAGAGCAGCATACTTTACGGATTATGTGGCCAAGCGTTTACGGGGAGTCATTAATGAACAAGCTCTTTCCGTTGGTGGATATCATATTTATACCACAATCGATCCGCTGGCCCAAAATGCAGCTGAAGCAGCAGTAGCCTATTTTTCGGGTGGAAAAGTTGATGCCGGGGGTATCATGCAGCCCCAAGCGGCTATTGCGGCTATTGATCCCCAGAATGGATATATCAAGGCTATGGTTGGAGGAAGAGATTATGGCAATACCCAACTAAACCGGGCGACCGATGCTCACCGTCAACCGGGATCAGCCATTAAACCTTTTGTTTATACCGCTGCCATTGACAGCCGCCGATATACCCCCAGTTCGGTGTTGGTTGATGAAGAAGTTAAATATCAAACCCCTCAGGGTGAATATAAACCCAGAAACTATGATAATACTTTCCGGGGCCCTATCTCGCTCCGCCATGCTTTGGAAGATTCAGTAAACATCATTGCCATTAAATTGGTTGAAAGCCTTGGGCCCAGCAGAGTCTTAGGTTATGCCAAAAAAATGGGGCTTCGAAATTTAGTTCTATCCGGAAGTAAAAGTGATCTTAATTTCTCTGCTCTGGCCCTTGGTGGTCTCACCAATGGTGTTTCCCCTTTAGAACTGGCCAGCGCTTATACTCCGCTTGCTAATAAAGGAATTTATGTTGAACCGATCGCGGTTTTACAAGTGAAAGATCCCGACGGCAATATAATCTTCGAGGATCATCCCCATAAACAAGTTGCCATTCCTGAAGATACTGCGTATGTCGTCACCGATATGTTACGGGGAGTCATTATGAGAGGTACCGGTCGGGGAGCGATGATTAACCGTCCCGCTGCAGGAAAAACCGGGACTTCCAGCGACTATACCAATGCTTGGTTTGTTGGGTATACTCCCGATCTACTGGCTGCTGTATGGATCGGCAATGATTCACAGCGGATACCGATTACGATTAATGGGGCTACTATTGGAAGCTCTTCAGCTGCCGCCATGTGGGGAGTTTTCATGCGCCAGGCTTTGGATCAGACCCCGCCATCCGACTTTGAGCAACCGGCCGGTGTTGTATCCGGGGTGGAAATTTGTACGGAAAGCGGTCAATTGGCAACAGGTTTTTGTCCGGAAACCAAATTTGAGACTTTCTTGGCTGGTACAGAACCCACCACGCCTTGCCAAATTCATCAAAGTGAACCTTCGGCTGAACCAACGGGGGCGGCGGAGGACCTCAATGAGCCCTCGGCCAATCAACCACTCAGTCCAGCGAATAACGCTACCAAGAAAAAAATGGTTATCGTCAAGATTTGTTCCAAGAGCCATTTGCTGGCTACCAAGTATTGTCCGGCCGAAGATGTGGCCACTGAGGCTTTTCCAGAAGGAGAAGAGCCGACCAAGTCCTGTGATATCCATAAAGCGCCCTGAAGATTTCACCTAACCCCCGGCCCCTTCCCTCCTTCAGAAAGTAATTTTCTGGGACAGGGAAGGGGTGCCTCATTTCGATACTTTGATGGTTTAATAAGGGAAAAAGTGTTTTTTTGGTGCTTTGACTGTTTTCCTTATTTTGGTACAATATCTATAAAAAGGCACCCCCCTTCCCTGTCCCATATATTCACTATCAGATCAGCAACTTCATCTGATGAATGGCGATTTGATTTAATTTGACAAGGCGTTCTGCTTGGGATAAGCCGTCATTGATAAAGTGCGCATTAAGGTTTTCAAGATTGGAAAGACATACAAGTTGAGAAATTTCCGCATAATCCCGGATATTCCCTTTTTGGCCGGGATTGGCGTCGCGCCACTCCTTGAGTGCGCATGTGCGCAAGTCATCCCGAAAAGCGCCATATTGAGCACATCCGCTTCCGATGCGTATATCAGACTTATCTGGGCTTTAGTCAGTTCGGGCGGGATTAGATTTTCCTTGATGGCATCGGTATGAATCCGATAGTTGATTTTCGCCAGATTACGCCGGATATCCCAGTCTAGCTGTTTATATTCTTCATCTTTTAGCCTTTGAAATTCTTTGATAAGATAGATTTTAAATTCCGCGCTTATCCACATACCAAATTCGAACGCAATATCTTTATGGGCATAAGTGCCTCCATTTTCTTCCGGCAGTAGCTTTTAACCCAGTGGCATTTGTTTTTTCCACCCATTCTTTTACGCTTATTTTGTAATTATTCAAACCTGCTTGACTTTTAATTATGGCAAATTCGCCATAATTAAAATCCGGATTATTAATTCTCTCCCAAATACCAAGAAACTCAACGGTATTCCTGTTCCGCAACCAATCGGAAATAAAAAAATCACCATCTTTCGCTTTCAACATATCCGTTAAAGAAATATAATCCTCATTATTTATTGTGATTATCGAGATTTCTGTTCCTTCAACCTTGATCTTCGTCATTTTTCTCCCTCCTCACTCCACATATATAAAACACAAAGCAAAAAATTATTTCTTGCATCAATCAGAATGCAATTTCCATTTTATCCCTATTATTTTCTCCGCTCAATCCACTTCTCCCTTTTCATTTTTCAATTTTAAGTTCACTCTCACAGTCTTTTGTATTTCAATAGGCATTCTTGACTCCAAAATTTAGACCCGGATCTTCTCCACTCCCCGCGCCACCAGCGCAACCCAGTAACCGAGTAAGATCCCGTCCATCAACGCCTTGCTATAAGTCAGCTCGTCCCGGCGGCAAATCCGATAAAACCAGCAATCGTCGTACTCTTTCAACAGCCGACTGTCTTCCGGGGATAGTTTGGCGGCGGCCAGTTTCAGCAGTTCTCTGGGGCGCTGGCCCAGTTCTTGGTATTTGGGGTCTTTTTCTATAAGCTGGTCAATTTGCATAGTCCGGTCGAGGATGAATTTTCGAATGCCGAGGTCTTTGTCGGTGAGCATGGTATATACCTCCTAAAACAAAAAATCATTTAGGACTAACTTAGGGCCGATGGGAGGCTGTTCCTACCTCCCACACCCTCCAGGACAAAAGGGTAGAGCGGTCTACCCTTTTGAATCCCCCCGTTGGAACCTACGGATTCCAAACCTCCCTTTATTCATCCAGGGTTTCTAGTGGGTCTTCGCCATCGTGGCCTTCTGACTGGCAATCTAGTTTAGGCTTCAGATGGCGACCGTAGTTTTTCATCCAAGAAATAGAGTAAAGGGCAGGGACAAACCTGCCCCTCCTCATCAAACCGGACATGAAGTTTTCCCTCATCCGGCTTTCCGACATTCTTCTCCTTGCGCATGCGTGTATTCAACAAG
>JAEZKW010000324.1 GCA_023415375.1 Bacillota bacterium | reverse complement strand
TTGGATCGGTGTTTTAAACGGCTTCTCCAAGAATATCATGATTGAACCGGGGTAAGGCCAGTCTCCTTCAGAGGTTTCAACTATTCTATTCCCGGCTTTTAATTCCAGCTGTAAAATTTCGTTCAACTTGCCGGAAAATTTATTGATGGCGTTGCTGTCTATATTCATCAAGGCACCTGCTTCTTTTACTATAAGTAAAGATAAAGCCAACGGGGATGGAAATACACGTGATATATTTATCCGGAACATACTGCCGGATTAAGTATATCTATTCCGCTTACTATGTATTTTATATGGAGTAAAAGATTCGTTTCATGTAAACTCATCGGGTAATATAAAAGTGAAATCATGTTGGGGAAAATACGCCCCACGCTTTGTAGCAATATCAATATATTGTAGACTTTCCATGAATCCGGTAAAGGTATCGGCTAACTTGTAGACATTATTGTCCTCGGTCGATTCTGCGAAAACAAACTCATCATAGAAAAGGTCGCAAGCATAAATACCCGCTGTCTCTTCAGCGGCGGAAAGCATGATAAATAAGCCGCCTTCACCATAACAACTCCCAATCATAATGTATTCCGGCGGAATATCAAAATTAAAATTATAAGCATAGTTTCGATCCAAACAATCGCTCTGAACAGCCAAGTCCAATCCATACAATACTTTCAAGACGGCTCCATGTTTTATCTCAGGAATGAAAAAGCAGTGGTAATCTTGGGGGTACATACCATTGCAATCAAGCAAAAACCGCCGGTAATCTTCAGGGAGTCTTAAAGTCGTTTTATCCAGAAATTCGCGAATTCTTGCTTCAGAGGTTCGTTTGTTTTCTTTTTGCAGTTTAATATTTGCAAACATTCTCTATTTCCTCTCCCTCTCGGTGAGCCATTTTTGCTTACCTAAATTGTTCAGGGTCATAGGTTTTAAGGATCGGAGTTTTATTCTGGAGATACCACTCGACAATATGATCCGTCAAGCGATCATAAAGGTCATCTTCCAGATAAGGGTCTTGATAGTCCAAAATTCTGGCGACATCGTTTTTAATTTCCGCTTGAGTTTGTTCATCAAAGATTCCCGACCCGCAAAGCGTAGTTACAATAAACCTGCCAAAGATTTCATGGCCTTTGTCCCAATTGATATTACCGTTTCTTTGGGCTTCATCTCTTAACCTCTCCACCGCGCGAATCAGTTCACCCTGAACCGTATCTGCCTGCCCGCTTTTGGGGACAAAATTTTGCCAAAGAAATTTCGCTTCTTCAAAATACTTCATGGTCAGCCTCCCAATTTCTGCACAAAGAAATTATCTTTGGTTATTTGGCGGGAACCAGCTTTAAAATGTTACTCAATTCACCTAATTCCAACAAATATTTGCTCCCGAGATTTAAAGGGATATCTTTCTTCATAAGATAAGGTAAGTTTTTGGATCCTTTCAACAAATCAAACAACCCTTTATGTAGTGCATAAGTTATTTTTTTAGCGTAAGTTAATCTTTATTTGCTCCAAATGCCTCAGGTGTTTGGGGCTTTTTCTCGCTCAATCTCGGAAACACTCCTAATCGTTATATGAAAGTTTTTATTTCCCTTCCAATTACTAAATTTGTTTTATATGCTTTGCTGATTCATACATTTTTAATGAAGATATTGCCATTTGACTATCAGGGAATTTTAAAAGGGTTTTTTCATATAATTCTTTCGATTTCTCTCCATCACCTAATTGCCCGTAACAAAACGCCATATTAACCATAGCCATTTCAAGATATGATATACGGCTTGAAGATAAAAGAACTATTGATCTATATTTATCAATCCATTCATGCTTTGTAAAGAAATTAAAACTTTTCTCGAATTCTTGAATTGCTTTTTCAAATTGGCCAGACTTATAAAACTTAATTCCTTTTCTATGGTATCTGGGAATTAGATTTCGTAATAATAAAGACAAAAATAAATAAGTTCCTGCACCGAATAATACTGGATCACCAGCTTTTATTTGAAAATAAAGAAATATACATATAAACAAAACAATAAACTGAGGTAATATTGCAAACCAGTTAATTTGTCTTACAATAGGTCGAGATGAAGCCATAATTTCTCCTCCTTAAAATGTTTAAATATTTCACTTACGTTAGCTCAAATCTAGTATATAAATAAATACGAACTAAACTATTGAGCAATTTCACTCATTTTCTACAAAAAACATAATATGTCTTTAAATTTATCCAGATTAAATTTGATTTTGGATTTCTTTGCAATCTGCTCAACTGACTTTATAATAGCATCCATCATTAGTATTCTTTTTGTTTCACTATTTCCTATGTGATAATCGTTGAAATTAATATGCCTCAATTTCAAGCAAACCGCATCAATGTTTGATAGTTATCCATGAAAAACTTTTTAATATTTTTCTGGATTTGATCCTTTTCTTGAACTGTTATCCTTTCACCGCTATCCCATTTTTTAATACTGCCCGAAAAAACAACATCATCAATTACTGATATCTCACAGATGAAAGCCCGCTCATCCTCTTGATAAAATAATTGTTCGCCTCGATTGAGAATTAACATATAGAAAGTTTTATTGTTATCATTAACAGTAAATGCTTTTTCTTTATCTCTTTTCATTGCTTGAATATGTTCGTATTCAAGTTGTTCCGCCAAATTCGTAAATGTTTTACCCATAAGATTATTCCCCTGATTTTTAAATGTACAAATTTCAAGCCGTTGTACCAAATCAAAAGTGGATAACGGGCAGCCCGGTATACCAGATTGATACCTTGTCTAGTTTATGTGGGTAATTCTCTCACCAAAAAATAACTGATACGGTTCTAATAAATCTGAAAAATTCGGATGTCTTATTCTATATTCTCAAAAGAAGGCATTGGTGGTGTTTTAGAGCAACACAAGATTTCTCCTGCACTACGAATGGAAACTGCATACCATCCTTTTTCAAGCTGTAACTCAAATACTTTTTCCATAACCAAATCGGGATAAGATACACACTGGATCAACTCACTTGCACCAACTGCTAATAAATTACCAGTTGGCAAATGCAACCATTTCAGAGAACCAGAAAACTCATCGACCATCTGAAATTCACACTCATGATAGCCGCGCGGAAGCAAGGATACTACCATTTTACCACTGTTACAAAAACTCTTTATTGCTTTTGATTCTCGCTCTCTCACAATCTCCCAACTCTCTTTTGGGAAATCATACTTTAGTTCTGATTTCCCATGGGGATCTAATAAGAAATCCATAGAACCAAGCAACTCCCAATCTAATTCACCCAGATAACTTTGATCCATCAGGACCAATCCGTCAGATCCATCACATTCCAATATAAATCGCATATCTTTTTCCTTAACTTTTTCCATCTTTCCAAGCCCCATAGGTTTTTTCTATTTTACCTCGGTATCAATATAACACGAACTACGCAATTTAAAAAACACTTCCCCAATCGTGGAAAAAATAAAGCGCCTATCCGAAAACTTTCTGTTCGGATGGGTCTGTATTGGCAAGGATTCCATTATAATTCTTCCCAATCAACCGACTGTGGCATTTCCTTAGTTTCAAAGAATTCCTTTACGGCATTTACTGCCATTTGAAAAGGTAAGACAGCATAATTGGGAACCGAAACTTCTTCTCCGCTATCTGAACCGGTATAAAAAGTGCTGTCGCCATCTTCATCTAAATCCGTATCCTGTCCAACCGATTGGAATCCCGGATGCCCTTCTTCCGGGAAAAAATGCAAGTAGGCATAGTCATTTTTAACTAACATTGCCATACATGGATTTTCAATCTCTTCAGATATCCAAATCCAAAATTCATTCAATCCTTTATCGGTACGAAAACGTAAGATATTTTCCAAATCCTCTAAATTGCCGCAGGTATTCTTACCTCCAAAATGCTCTATTATCATTCATGAAACCTCCTGTTTAATTTTACACGGCTTTTTCAGGTCCCAAATCAAATTTTTAGGCTACATTTTGAAAAGCAATTGATTGCTAAAGCAATTTAT
>JAEZKW010000316.1 GCA_023415375.1 Bacillota bacterium | reverse complement strand
ATAACGTTTTATTTGCCTCTCTTCCACCTCTTATGACTGTGATGTAGGAGTCATCAAAATATTGGCTTATGAGTCGCTCAATGATTGCGGCAGTATGAGAAGAATACTCCGATGGTTTCACGATTGTGCAATTCCCAGCTGCCATGGAGCCTATCAATGGCGCAATCGCTAATTGAAAGGGATAATTCCATGGTGACATGATAAGAACTATACCATAAGGCTCCGAATATTGATGACTCACCGATAAGAAATGGGTGATTGGAGTTTTTACCTTCCTGGGTTTGGACCAATTCCGAAGGTGTTTGATAATATACTCAAGCTCCTCCAGAACAAGTCCGATTTCTGTTGCGTAAGCCTCAAACGGAGCTTTGTTCAAATCTTTTTCTAGAGCCTCAATGATTTCCTTTTCATGGGCCAAAATCGCTTGTTTGAGAGTTTTAAGATTCTTAATACGATAATCGATTCCTTTGGTTATACCTTTTTCAAAGAATTGTCTTTGTTTCCTTACTGTTTCATTAATGTTGTTCAT
Source organism: Bacillota bacterium (assembly GCA_023415375.1). GTDB lineage: Bacteria > Bacillota > UBA4882 > UBA8346 > UBA8346 > UBA8346. Next base: position 2,124 of record JAEZKW010000316.1, on the reverse strand, counting down.
TATTACCTTACTCCTATTTCAAATGATTGTTTCGGCTTAAATAAGACAAAACGGAAGTATTGGCCAACCCTTGAGGTATTTTGTAAAGTTTATCCAAAGCATGAGCGATAGTATTAACATATCCAACCTATGTACCAATAAAAACAATTCCTGCATAATATAAACTAGTAATGAAATTGTAATACTACATTTTCACAAATGTCAATAATAAATGAATCAGAGCCTCACTCATCACGAAACATAGACGTTTTACCAGGTTCCGCCATCCGTCCTACGAAGTCAAAAAAACATCCTGCCAGTTCAGATAGCATCCTTTAGCCACTTGAAACCCAAAAAACCGTCCAATAAATCCCAGATACTCTACAATAGAAGCTCCTCCGAATATACCTTGGGCGACAATCGCAGTAAACACCTTACCGAAAAACCGTGGCCTATTGATACTCGCCAAAAGTAAACCCCACAATTTGGTCGGGAAATAAATTTAAAACTTCCATCGTTACGATATGATTTGGATTTGAAAATGGAATTATTTTTGCATCAAAGACAGTAATAAAGTCATTATTATGGGAAGGGATTGAATTTGCCAGTCCCCCTTCCAGCTTTGATAAATAAATATTTCTAATTTTATTGGAAGCCCCGGAGACCCGTTGAATGCCGCCATTATTGTTCCCATGCCAAAGGGTTCCTTCTATCATTCCAAAATTGGCGAAAAGCATTATTTTCGTTGCTTCATCAATCTTTTTTTCTTCCGTTAATTCCTCTAAAACAGTATTTAGTGTATTGATAATTTCTACTTTACTATCAATATGCTTTGGCGTAAATACCGGACAGTTTGCTGTTCCTTTTTCCGTATTGACCTCTTTTTTGTTCATAAATGCCATGGTTTTAGTGCCTTCAGAGAATCCAACACCGGCATTGGTTTCTTTATCAGAATAATTTGGGTTCCCCACTACGATTGGTTTTGAGCTCTGTATATTGTCTTCTCTTTTACTTTCATTACCCGTCTTCACTAGGGGGGATGAAGTTGAAATGCTGTTGTAAACAATCTTAGCGGAAAACCCGCAATGGTGGCATTTCAGTTCAGGGTTGAAATGAAAGGCTTCCCCATACCGCGTACAATATGATTTATGTTTTCGGATCTCGGTTCCACATTTTTCACAAGCCATGATGTAATAGGACCCATCTGTTCTGATAATCATATTTTTCATCCCCTTGGATGATTCCGGTTAAATGACATTAAAACTTTGATTCTCCTGTCCAATCATAAATATCATATGAAATTTCGACCGCGTTTGATTCAGTCCAATTCTTCCTGGAGGTGTATCCTCTTATTTTAACCTAGTAAAGGATATACCAAGTCCGGAATAACGACGCGTATGCACCGGAAAATCCCTCCAAATATCACACAACTCCTGGTAAAAAAGAATATAATAATATATCTCAATTAGACGATCACCCAAAAAAGGGGGGATACTTTTTGTTACCGTACGAATACGAGGCCTATGGGCGTACACCCGCATGCAATCCACCTAAACCGGCTTGTCCGCCCAAACCCAAATGCGAACCAAAACTAATTGTCTCCAGTTGTAAAAATATATCCGGGGTCGCCAATATCCCAATTATTAATATAACAGCCGCTGCCGCCGTTCCGAAAACCCTTGGCGCAATTTCGGCAGACTTGCATTGTTTTGCCAAACCATGTGTGAAATTGAATATATCCGCTTTAATAGTGATTGGGTTGGCTACCGATGTTCCTTTCACAATCACCTTCCGAGTTTATAAACGTTGTGATCCTGGGCAGGAAAGTGAAATTAATTCATTTGACATTTCAGTTGTAAACCCTGTCGCGGCCGGAACGTCCATACCGGTTAATTTCAACGTTTGTGATTGTTGTGAAAATTGTCCAGCGGGTTGTTGTACATACCGTATCGTAGCTGAAGGGACCGCATTAGCGGCGATTACCGATTATTTCAGTGTTAATCAAGGGGTATTATCTATTTTGGCGTCTGATGAATGCTGATGCCAATTCCGGAAGAAGACACGAATATCCGAAGCTATCATCCATGAAATCTTTTAGAAAAGAGCGGCTGCACGTATGTATAAGCGAGGGCCGCCTTTTGTTAT
>JAEZKW010000292.1 GCA_023415375.1 Bacillota bacterium | reverse complement strand
CGGCTTATTGCTCTCAATCTTAAACGGTTTTTTGGAAACGGGAGCAACCCGACAAGTATTAACAGCCATCTAAGTTTTCTCCTTTTTTTACTTCAGTGCGTTCTAATAGTGTTAAACAATCTTGATGGGCTTGAGCCCACGCCATAATCGTTGATATGGATAAATACAAATTGGAAGACGAAGGAGCACCCATATATTTACTTTTTATGGAAACTTCGACATTTTCAACTTTCTTCCTGCATAATTCTGTAAACTCCATTGATTGAAAAATTGCCCTCAAGGAACTGCCATCCCCGCCCATTTCCTCTTTTTAAAAAAACGCCATATTCCATACCAAAACCCACGCCTTTCATTTTTACGCTTTACCACATCAATGATGTTATGATTTTATCTTCAAATACGATCAAAAAACCGCTGCCGTATATGGAGCGGGTTTACAGCTTGATAAGTCCTATTCGTCACGGTCAATGTCAATGTAATGATCCTTTCGTTTGACTGGCAACCCTAAATATGGTATTTTAATAGGTAATTTAAGTAATTTCATGTTAATTGAATGGAATATTGAGAGAAAAATTAACTCTCAATATTCTTATCAAATAATATCGATTTCAATTGGAGAAAAATTGTTTAAAAACAAAGAAAAATAAAGGAGGTAAGATGAATGCGTAAGTTATTATTTTTTACATTGGCAGTGTTAATGGCGGCCACGGTTGCCGTTAACCTGGTTTTCGCCACCCCATCGAAAATTCTGGTGTATTCCAAGGCGGCGGATCCCCAGGGCCTTGATCCGGCCTATGTCAATGAGGCTGAATCCGGAAAGATCATCGTGAATATCTATGAGACCTTGGTTAAATACAAACCGGGCAGTACCGCGGTTGAACCCTGTCTGGCAACTTCCTGGATCCAATCGCCCGATGGGTTGGTTTGGACATTTAAACTGCGGAAAGGTGTTAAATTTCATGACGGGACCCCGTTTAATGCGGAAGCGGTTAAAGCCAGCGTTGAACGTCAATTGCCACCACGAGCCACCAGTGATATGCCATATGCTACCTTCACCTTTGAACCGGTCAAACAAGTTGAAGCGGTTGACCCTTATACGGTGAAATTCATTTTGAGCAAACCGTACGCCCCGTTTTTGTTGAATCTGGCCATGTGTTTTGCGGCCCCGATTGTCAGTCCCACTGCCTTAAAAAAATATGGCGTGGACTTTAATCAGCATCCAGTTGGGACTGGCCCGTTTATGTTTGAAAAGTGGGACCGCGACCAGCAAATCGTCTTAGTGAGAAATAATAACTATTGGGGTAAGAAGGCGTTAATGGATAAAGTGGTTTATAAGACCACCAAGGAAAATACGGTCCGGGCCACTGAGTTAATGACCGGCGCGACGGACATTATCGACGGGGTGGATCCCAATGACGTTAAAAAATTGGAGTCCAGCGGAATGAAAGTATTGAAAAGCCCGGGAATGAATATTAATTACATGGCATTTTTCTGTAATAAAAAACCCTTTAGCGATCCCCGGGTCCGCCAAGCGATTTCCATGGCGATCAACCGGGAAGCAGTTGTGAAATATCTGTATCAAGGGTATGCGCAACTCGCCAATGGGCCATTGCCGAGTTTTATCCCGGGATATGACCCTACTTTAAAAGCGCTGGAGTATAATCCGGAAAAAGCCAAAAAATTATTGGCTGAGGCGGGTTACCCCCATTTTGAATTTACCATGCTTACTTACTCCGTAGCCCGCGCCTATAATCCGGTTAACGGACAGAAACTGGCCGAAGCCATCCAAGCCGAGCTTTCGAAGATTGGGGTTAAGACTGCGATTAAGGTCTATCCGTGGAAGGAATATTTCGATGTGGTCAATAAAGCCGAGGACGGCGATGCTTGTTTTAAGGGCTGGATTGGGGACAATGGCGACCCTGATAATTTTTTATCGCTGCTTGACAGTAGTCAGATTAATTCCAACCTAAATACTGCTAAATATTCCAATCCCAAGGCTGACGAGTTATTAAGGGAAGGTACCAGAACACTGAATCAAAAAGACCGGATTAAAATTTATCAAAAACTGCAAAAAATCCTGGTGGCGGATGCTCCTTGGGTCTTTATCAATCATGCCACGGTTTTAACGGCATATCAGCCTAAAGTTAAAGGTTTTTACCCGCACCCGACCGGTGTGTCGTGGTTGTCGCAGGTGTCCAAGTAAAACTTATAAGAGAGAAACTAGGGACTGACTCAAAAGAGCCAGTCTCTTTTTTCATGTAAACATTTTCACTTCTTGTTGGTGCTACTATTTTTTGCATGTCATAAGCCCTCAAAACCGCCATTCATTCGACATAGCTCTCTAGTAACAAACAAATGATATCAGAAAATGGCCCTATTGAACTCAAAAATAGGTGGTAACAGATATAAACTCAAAAGTGGCAACATGTTGCTTGGTATCGGCATTGTACAAATACCCAATTGGAAAAAGCTCCATACTCATTTTAAAGTTTTGAGTAAAAGTTGACCTCCCTGAACTAAAGGGGCAGAATCTCAAACCGTAATATTTAGATTCTTTCTGATCAAGGTTTGTGAGATAAACCAAAGAGAGATTGGAATTAAGCGGTGACCCCGGTTTCCCGAAGGTGTATTGCGGTTCTATTGAAATAAGATGATCCGAATGGCTTTCCGGTGATATATTCCATGCATATTTAGCATTGAGGGCAAATTTGGGATTGAAACTAAAGGCAGTACCCAAATATAAATAACTGCCTCCGCTAATACCATCAGCTTTGGAAATGCTCTCTTGAAGTATTTGAATGCCGAAATGATAATCCTAATCGACTGCGAAAACTGGCACTGTCACTGTGAGAATCAAAACAAACATACGATTAAACTCGTTTTCTTCATTATTCGACCTCCTATTTTAGTACCGAATGCCGGCTAATCTATAAAAATCGCCTGGTACCAATGAATTTTAATTTACAATAATTCTGTTATCATGGAACAATTCCTGTTCCATAATTTCACTTTTGGGTTAATGATTTTTACATCCATTATAAAAGAAAGACCCCAAATATATTGGGATCTTTGGCGCGCATACATAATAAGTTCCTTGAAAATAATTTTTCTGCAACGGGTAAACTTTCCACAAAAACGCTGATGTAATTCACATTTACAACGGTCTTAATTCAAAAAGGCGGGCGCAAACTGCTTCTGGAAATGACACAGTTAAAAGCGCAGTGGCCTGATTCCATTCAAACTCACAGTGATGTTCCCCGGGGTAGATACAAAATTCTATAAAGTAAAACAATGAAAATTCCGAAAAATATATAGAAATCGTTTTTTATTGGTTTTAAGTGAAATCAATTAAATCGTAACAATATTCTTACGGCCGACCGCTAACCCATGAATGTAATGGTTAAGACTTACACTGTCGGAGGACTTAAAACCAATCCGATTTACACAAAAATACGGGAGGAATTTACTTGAAAAAACATCTGGTTTTGGTTCTTACTCTGGTTTGTCTGTTTTCCAGTCTCAGCCTGGCGGCAAAACTTGACAAAGAAAAGCCGCCTCCAATACCTAATACAATGGCGCTGGAAACTCAAGCGGATTACGTTAATCGAATGATTGAGACCATCAAATACTTTACCGACATCGGGTATTATACGGAAGCATCCTTTCTCTTGAGTGATTTGAACAATACCAATGCGGAAGGTTTGAACAAGGATGCAATCGCCGAGTTACAAAACAAATTAACCGGTTTGTATAGCCCTGAGAAAGAAAATTCAAGTTATAATTCGGATGTTCTTGTCAAAGCGAAAGACTTTAACGGGAAGTGGGGTTATATCGATAGTACCGGGACTTTTGTGATTGAGGCCAAATATGATCAAGCCGAAGATTTTGCCGAAGGGCTGGCCCTGGTGAAGAGCGACAGCCAACAATATTTTATCAACCGTAAAGGCGAGACGGTGATTCAATTTAAGCCTGATGAAAAAATAGAAATAAGGGGCAGTTTCAACAGCGGGCTTGCTTTATGTTATTGCAGCGGTTCCGAATCCAATAAAGGTTATGTTTATATCGATAAGCAAGGGAAGAAAAAAATATTCCTACCGGACTCCGGAAGCTATCAGGAACGTTATGAAGCACGGGGCTTTTCCGAAGGATTTGCGATAGTGAAGAATAAAGATTTGTGCGGCTATATCGATACTGACGGCAAATGGCTGGTGAAACCGACTTTTAAAAATGCCTGGGCGTTTCAAAACGGGATGGCTATTATCCTTTATCTCAATACCGATAAAGTCGGATATATTAACACTTCAGGCAAAACGGCATTTAAACCGTTCATTAAAACAGCTTGGTCTTATCTCGATGAGGCTGCGTTGATCGAAACACCGGAAGGTGGAGCAGAACAAATTGATAAATCCGGCAACTATATCTATGATTTTTCCAAAATAGTCATTGATAAAAGACCGTGTTTTCCCACACTTTATCAACGCACGGATGGATTAACCGCTCTTAGATTGGATGAGGGGCCTCACGAAGGTGATAAGTTTGCCATTACCTTTGTAGATAAAAATGCTAAACAAGTGATGACCTATGTTGAGATTGATATGATGAATACTAAGTTCCGGGATGTAGGGTATCAAGGTGTAGTTTCATTTGCAAATGGCCGCGCTTTTGTGGTAACCAGATATAATGGTACGGGAATTGTTGATTTAAAAGGTAATTTTATTGTTAAACCACAAAAGGAATGGACTGCCCTCGGGATGTTCCATAACGGATTCGCGCCAATTAAAATCTATATTGGCAACGGAACCTTTACAAACGGTATCATCAACCGGGACGGTAAGATTATTTATAAGGAATAAAATGTGATCGTATTTTTGTCATGAAGATTCTTGCAACTGCAGCAAGAACCGGATTGCATCATTGTATTAAAAAAATAAAGGGGTGACTTGAAAATGCCAAAAAAAATATTGATGTATTTTATCATTTCAGCGTTTTTATTGGTTTTAACGGTAGCGCCTATTTTGGCCGATGATTTGAGTGATTCTTTATTAGCCGCTTCCCTCCAGGGAGATCTTGAAAAGGTCCAATCTTTAATCTCCCAAGGGGCAAATGTTAATATTACAGACAAGGACGGCCGGACCCCGATGATTAATGCGGCTGAAAAAGGTCAAACCGACATTGTCAAACTTCTTTTAGAAAAGAAAGTGCTTCTGAATGTCAAAACAAAAACCGGTGAGAGCCCGTTAATACTGGCTGCCCAAAATGGCAATACCGAGATCGTGAAGTTAATATTAGATAAAAGTGTTGACGCCAAAGATTATTTCCCGGCTTTGGCCGCGGCGGCGAAAAATGGACGCCTAGATGTCGTCACCGTCTTCTCCGAAAAAGTGGATTTCAAATTTGCCTGCATTGATATTTTATGCTTAGCCGCCAAATATGGTAAAACTGACATCGTTAAACTATTCATAGATAAAGAAGCGCGTTTTAATGAAAAAGCGTATGATAGCGAGTCAACGGAAAAACCGGCACCGAAGTGGTCTCCGCTGATGTTTGCAGTTGCCAACGGGCAAACTGAGACGGTTAAACTACTGGTAGCGCAAAAAGGCCTCGATCCTGATTCGTATGATGAAACAGGTAAAAATTGTCTGATGCTGGCCTGCGAAAAGGGCTTAGTCGATATTACGGCCGCGCTTCTGCAAACCGATACTTATCCCAGACGCCAGGATAAGAGCGGCTGGACTCCTCTAATGTATGCTGTTAAAAGTGGTAATATCGAAGTGGTAAAGTTGATTGCTGCAAGGTTGGATAAGGGCACAATTGCTGAAAAAAACAATAAGGGTGAGACCGCTTTGGATCTCGCGGTGGCTGGTAATCAAACCGCTATTGCGACATTCCTAAAAACTGTTTGGCCGAAATCGTAAGTTCCAAATAATAGGTTGATAACGGCTATTGGAAACATGAATAATAGGAGAATAATTCAACATACTTTCTGCCATTTTTATTATCAACTATAAATACTGACTAAAATGGGGGGCTTGCCCCCTATTTTAGTTTTTCTCATTGCTGCTAGAGCTACTGAATAATAATTGCTTCAAATAAACTGCAAATTGAAGTAAACTATTATTAAAGCAATTTACCCCTCTTAATAAAAATGGGCTTTGATTCAATGAACTTATGAATATAAAAAGGATGGATTAACATGTCCCAGCGAGGATCAGAACCAGTTTACGGAGCTATTAACGTTCCGCTGGCCATATTTTGGGCTATACCGGATGGCGGAAGAACATATCAAGATCTAAGTCTCGAGGCTGCCGCCAATCCAGCCGTCTGGGCTGAAAAATTAACAACCGACGAGCGGTTATGGTTGGTCGGTAAAGTCGACACTATGGCGCTTTATGGAGAACGGGTGGCTATTCTTGAACGACAGGGCGAGTGGCTTAAAGTTGCTGCTGTCTCTCAAATGACGGCTCAAAACCAAACAGGATATCCTGGTTGGGTGCCCGCCGAGCAAGTAAAGGTTAATGGCCACTATCTCGAGGAACAGTTAAGCTTGGAAAATGTGGTCGTTTCTGTGCCGAAAGCAATGTTAGTAAAGGAGTCCGGTTCGAATAACCTTCGGTACATCCTGAGTTATCAAACCCGATTACCGCTTTTAGACGAAAAAGATTCCAGTCTAGAGGTCCGTCTACCAGACGGGACCAGCGGTTATCTCGCAAGCCATGAGGCAAAAAAATCTTCCGAACTCTACTTTTCCGATCTTAAAATCATAGAAGAAGCCCGGCAATTTATAGGCCTCCCCTATTTATGGGGCGGTACCGCCAGCTACGGATTTGACTGCTCCGGCTTTATGCTCCGGCTCTATCAGTCCCAGGGTATATCGATTCCGCGGGATGCTTCGGAACAAGCAGCGGTAGGCTTACCGGTAGCCAAAGAAAGCCTGCAACCGGGAGATTTACTTTTTTTTGCAAAGGATAAACTCGCAGAAAAGATCCATCATGTAGGAATGTATATAGGGAATGGACAGATGATCCATTCCCCAAACAGCAAATCGTTAATTCGAATTGAAGCCTTT
>JAEZKW010000260.1 GCA_023415375.1 Bacillota bacterium | reverse complement strand
ACAACTTGTCCCCTAACCGGCCAGATATATTTGCCGGTACCGAGGTTGGTTTGATTCTTTTCTTGATATTGACGAATTTCCGCTTCGATTTGTTTGGAAGTCTCCTCCAACTCATTAAGGGCCTTTTCTAACTCGCTGCGGCTGCCCTGAATGGTTTCCAGCTCTTTCTGTTTCTTTTGGGAGACGGCTAATTTGTTATCTAGAGCCTGTTTATTTTGATCTTTTAATTGGACAAATAAATCTTTCTGGTTGTTTAGTTCTCGCTGTTTTTGGATGACCTCTTGCCTTTTCTCAATGATTAGTTTTTGTTGCCCTTGCAAGCCTTGAATCATGTTAATATCGATTTTGGCAAAACGACCGACTGTTTCAAAACGGGTAATAAAATTGGTAAAATCTTTCACATTGAATAGATATTCCAACCAGTTTTGATAACCGTGCATGTAAAGAGTTCGTAAGCGTTTATTGAGTATCTCTTGTCTCCCGCTTAGTTGCGTTTCCACGTTGTCTAACTCCGATTCGGCCCGATTTACTTGAGTGGTAATCACGGTAATCTGTTGTTCGGTATTGCCGATTCTATTATTTAAGTTAGCCAAATTATGATCAATTTGTTCCAATTCCTGTTGCGTTTTAACAAGGGTTCCCAATACCGACTTTTCTTTTCGTTTGGTTTCGGCTAGTTTTTTATTGGTTTGAATGATTTGATTCTGGACTTCGTCTAAGGAAGCGCAAAGCCCCAGAGATGAGCTCATCAAAATCCCTAACAAAATAAATCCCGTAAAAAATCGTGGCTTAAAAATACTCATGATAAGCCTCCATTATCGTATCGTTTAAACCAATCGTTCTTATTCTGAACAAACCTTCGTTCTCCGAACAGTTACAACCTACAAAACTCCGCCAGAATAAGCTATTTCCCGAATCCTAAGCAATAAAATCTGGGTTCGAAAATTCTCTAACTAATAAGCTTAATTAAATCATCGGCAAAAAAACCATGCTAATAAACGAATAAAGAATTTCCTGATGGATGGAATTATTTTTTTCATTCTTATCATATCATGGATTGCTTTTTAATTGGACATCAATTAATTTGTTTTTTATTAAAGACCATTATATAAAAAAATAATAGTCCTTATAAAAATTAGCAATTGTTATGAAAAATTAACTTAATTCTAATTAAGTTCTAAGATTAATATGATATTAAGGTAAAGTACTGTATTTTTGGAGCAATATTTTGTCTTTTATGATAAATGGAGGTTAAACATGGCATTGCACTATAGCTGGGGGCTCATCAAATATTATCTTAATTTATTACTTTTTATTACTGAGATCGGTTTATGGGGAATTTTTCTTTATTATTCAATCATTTCAATATTTGGCTGGTTTAAAAGAAAAGAGCCAGCAGCAAGTGAATTTCCATTTAAAACTAAATTTGCAGTGTTAATTGCAGCCCATAACGAAGAAGCAGTAATACCTGGCGTTATTAACAGTATAAAGCGGGTTCACTATCCAAAATCGCTTTATGAAATTTTTATTATTGCAGATAATTGCACAGATAATACCGCTAAGGTTGGCCGTGGTCTCGGGGTCAATGTTTATGAAAGATCTGACTCAGGGAAGAAGGGAAAAGGTTTTTCGCTGGAATGGATGTTTAAAAATTTATTTAGTTTAAAAACAAAGTATGATGCAATTTGCATCTTGGATGCGGACAACCTGGTATCAGCGAATTTTTTTGCAGAAATGAATAAACATCTTTGTATGGGACATAAAGTGATTCAAGGCTATTTGGATAGCAAGAATCCTCATGATACATGGGTTTCAGGTAATTATTCCATCGCTTATTGGATTAGTAATCGACTCTTTCAGTTGCCCCGGCATTATTTAGGTTTAAACTGCGCTTTGGGGGGGACGGGGTTTGTTATGTCCACAGAAGTCTTACGAGAAACCGGTTGGGGGGCTACTTGCTTAACTGAAGATTTGGAGTTTTCAATGAAATTGGTGCTTAAAGGAATGCGGGTCGCCTGGGCCCATGAAGCCATAATATATGATGAGAAACCATTACGCCTATCCCAGTCATGGCGGCAAAGGACTCGCTGGATGCAGGGACATAGCGACTGTGCACGGCGTTTTGCTAAAAAATTGTTTCTAAAGGCTTTTCACGACCGCGATATGGTATCTTTTGATGCAGCGTTATATTTGATCCAACCCTTTTTAATTGTTATCAACGGGTTAGGAATGGTACTTGGAATTATTCAATCCTGTACAAAGATGTTGGTCCATCATCACATGGTTATAACTGAAAAGACATGGTTGTATATTGCGATATTGGTCCTTTTAACATATATTAATATTATTTTTGTAATTGCAGAGGGCAAATTAACTAAAAAAGTCGTCGGTTATTTCTTAATATTCCCCGTTTACAGCCTTACGTGGATCCCGATTATCATTCAAGGTTTTATTAATCGTAACCATCGCGATTGGGTACATACGGCTCACACAAGGGCTATCGACATTACGGATATTGAACGATTGGGAAAAGTAGGATAAAGCTTTTTGTAAAGGCTTCTTTAGGTGCGAAAGGGAACATCCTTGGATATTTTGATGAAATTGGCAATAAATTTATGCAGGGAAAGGACAGAAAAGCTTGAAATATTGTTCGTTTTAAACGTGGGTTGCATTTTTAGTGGGCTAAACTTTATTTAAATCGGAAAGGAAATCAAAATGCGTTCAAAACGAATAGGAATGATGGTATTAATCGTCGTGGGAATTGCCCTCATGATTGGGATTCCTAAATGGAAAATTGCGGCCCAGGAGAATAAATCTTCTAATGGGGCCCATCCCGCAGTAGCCGCAGCTTCTCAAAAGGCTTCAGGGGTAAGTAATAGCGTAAAGCCTAATGAGTTAGGCAGTATTATGATTTTGGAATATCATTTAATTGGAGAGCCTGAGGGGGAATGGCGGCGGACTCCCGACAATTTCCGTAAAGATTTACAGATGTTATATGATAATGGTTACTATCCGGTGCCATTGGAAGACATGGTAAGTGGCAATTTGAAGGTACCGGCGGGTAAAACCCCCTTTGTGATAACTTTTGATGATTCCAGCCAAGGTCAATTTCGCTTTCTAAAGCAAGGAGACAAATTAGTGGTTGATCCCAATTGTGCAGTTGGCATTATGGAATCCTTTAAAAAACTGCATCCCGATTTTCCCCTGACCGCTACATTTTATGTGTTACCTGAGATTCCCAAGGGGCTCCGTCTTTTCGGCCAGGAAGAATATATAAAACAGAAACTGGAATACTTGGCTTCTCATGGCTATGAAATCGGTAACCATACCTATTGGCATCAAAATCTCGGTAAAACGGATGACGCCGGAGTCCAAAAAATGATTGCATTGTGTGTAAAAGAAGTACAATCTTATGTGCCGGGATATCGTGTTCACTCTCTCGCCTTACCCCTGGGTGTTCATGCCAAAAATCAAATTTTGGAACATGATGGAGTTTATCAAGATATTCGCTATCATAACGATTCGGTTTTATTGGTCGGATCGGGTCCTGCAATTTCTCCGTTTATGAATAGTTTCGATCCCTATAAATTGGAACGGATACAAGCCGGGGATACTGCTTGGGGTCCGAAAGCGTATGTAACTTATTATGGAAAAAATCCCTCGCAAAAGTTTATCAGTGACGGTGACCCTACAACAGTTTCGGTACCTAAAAGCTCAGCCGATAAAGTCAGAAATTCTGTCCGGAGTAAATATAAAATAAAAGTTATCGAATAATGTTTAACGGGCCGCCTAAGAAACAAGGCGGCTCTTATTTT
>JAEZKW010000209.1 GCA_023415375.1 Bacillota bacterium | reverse complement strand
CCTAAATCAAGCACGGATTCGGCAATAACACCGGCTTCTTCCATAACCTCACGGCAAGCAGCCTCCTTGGGTGTCTCACCGGCTTCCACATGACCAGCAGGAAATATCCAACGGTTTTGATTCGAATTGCTCGTAACCATAAGGTATTCAAACCCTGAGTTGTTTGGACGAAAAACAATCCCACCAGCTCGTTTTTCTATCAAACCCTTCATCCTTTCTGGAAAATGTTCCAATCATCAGAACATTATCTTCTGCCGTCTGGCCCATATATTAATCAGTATGCCTATCGCGACCAAGTTTGCAATCATGGAGCTACCACCGGAAGTTATAAAGGGTAAAGGAATACCGGTAATCGGCATGATTCCCATGTTCATACCCACATTTTCTAAAATATGAAACAGAAACATGGCTACGATTCCGACTCCCATAATACTGCCTGTTTTATCTCGAGCTTGGTAAGAGATACGAATACCCCGCCACACCAAAGTAAAAAATAGACATAATACCCCGAAACCACCAATAAAACCCAATTCTTCACACAATACCGCAAAAATAAAATCGGTATGATTTTCGGGTAAGTATCCTAATCGGCCCTGCGTCCCCCGCAGAAGCCCTTTACCAAAAAATTGACCGGAACCGACTGCAATCACCGCTTGGCGAACATTCCAACCGCTTCCTCGAGGGTCCCGCTCAGGATTGATAAAGCTTGTTAGGCGATTAATCTGATATTGCTTGATAGGTAATGGCATATTAAAAAAGTGATGCCCCAAAAACATAACGCCGAGTCCTACCAACCCAATAAATACTAACACCATCAATTTCGATCCGGGAGCCCCGGCAGTATACATCATCATAAAAGTTATGAATATAAAAACCAATGCCGTTCCTAAATCAGGTTGCAATAATATTAACAATAAAGGAACTCCTACATGTAAAAAAGGGAAAATAAAGTTGTAAAATGAACTGAGGCTTTCCTTTTCTGATAAATACTTGCCCAAAGTAATAATTAAGATAACTTTTGCAAATTCGGAGGGCTGAACCCCAAACAACCAACTCTGGGCACCATTACCACTTCTACCCAGCGGTGTTAATACTAAGGCCAAAATTACAATATTAAGACCATATAAAAACTGTGACAGACGATCTGAAACCCGGTAATCAAAAAACAATAAAAGCACCATGGCAACTACACCAATGATAACGGCAGAAATTTGTTTTTTGACAAACGAAAATGGATCGCCATGATTTAAGCCCGTATTGGCATGAGTAGCGCTATAAATCATAATCAGCCCGATGAATACCAATAATCCGACCACTGCGATTAATACAAAATCCAAATTTTTAAAATGCCGGCGATCCACTTTAGAACCTCCCCTGACAATTGAGAATAAACTCAATTATTGCAGCTTATGACTGGAAAATTTTTTCTGAATATCGCTTTATCGCTAAAAAACACTATATTCTATTGTCTCGAGTATACTAAATATCTTTTGAGTCCAACAGTTTTTTCAGATACCTGAAAGTTTATCTTACCTACGAATTCGTTTCACCGGAATACTAGCAGTGAGAGCAGCTGAAAGCTCACTAGAACTCAAATTTACTTCCATTGCTTCTTCATCAATGTCCATGTATTTTGAAATAACTTGAATCAGATCTTCTTTGAGAGCTTCCATTAAACCTGGCGACACACCAGCCCGGTCAGAAACCAAGACCAAACGCAAACGTTCTACTGCCATATCTTTACTTGAGGTATCATCTTTAAAGAATCTCCCCATCAGATCCATGCTTAGCCCTTCTTTCAAACCGATATATCTAAACCAGCTTATTTTTTGCCAAAACGTTGTTTGAGTTTATCAATCCAGTTAAGATCAAAGTCAAGCGGCATAAAAGGTATATCTTCACCGGCAATTCTTCCTACGATATTGCGAAATGCCTGACCGGCTTTAGAGTTTCCATCCAATATTGCCGGTTCACCCCGGTTGGTGGAGGTAATAATTGTTTCATCATCGGGGACAATCCCGAGTAGACAAATTGCAAGAATATCATTGACATCGTTGATGTCCATCATATCACCTTTACGTACCATCTCAGGACGTAGGCGATTGATAATTAAACGAGGGTCAGCAATTTCTTTAGCCTGTAAGAGTCCAATGATTCGGTCAGCATCCCGGACCGCCGAAACGTCAGGCGTGGTTACTACAATAGCCTGGTCGGCCCCTGCTATTGCATTTTTAAAACCTTGCTCAATACCTGCAGGACAATCAATTAAAATATAATCATATTCTTTGCGGAGTTCTTCACAAATCTCTACCATTTGTTCAGGCTTAACCGCATCTTTTTCTTTAGTTTGAGCAGCTGGCAAAAGATATAAGTTTTCAAAACGTTTATCTTTGATTAAAGCTTGCCTGATTTTACAAGTTTTTTCTGCTACATTTACCAAATCAAATACAATCCGGTTTTCGAGACCCATAACCACATCAAGATTGCGTAAACCGATATCAGCATCAATTAAAATCGTTTTAAAACCGCGGCCCGCCAGGCCAGCCCCAATATTCGCGCAAGTAGTGGTTTTACCAACCCCTCCTTTGCCAGATGTTATCACAATAACCATTCCCGACATTCAAAAACCCCCTCAAATTTTTAAACGGTTGCCAGTTAACCAAAGATATCAGTCTTTAAAGCCCTTACTGGCAACCAGAAACTAACGTTCCATCCTATGGAAACAAACTCGAAACCTTGAATCTGAAAGCCTAATAGCTAACTCGTTCGACTAAAATCATACCATCCTTGATTCTGGCTATTTCCGGACCGAGATATTTGGCTTTCGGGCCGGGTTCCGAATCACGGGTGATGACTCCAGCAATCCGGATTTGAACTGGACGCAATTGAAAAGCAACAATCTTAGCTGTCTCATCACCTTCAGCGCCTGCATGTGCCGTTCCGCGGAGTCTTCCCAAAACAATAATATCTCCACTGGCTATCACTTCAGCTCCGGGATTAACATCACCCATAATAACCAAATTGCCTTCAAATGAAATCCGTTGCCCAGAGCGAACCGTTTTTTTAACGGTAATTGTGGCTTTGAACTGATCAACTTCTTCAGTTTTTTCATTATTTTTTATTTCTTCAGCGAAACGTGGACTTAAGCCGAATTCTTGAATCGTTTCCCGTAATGCAAGACGTTCTTTTTCGGCAATCAGACGTTTCCCCAGCTCAATAATAATGTGCGCTCCCTTGAAAAAGTCATGAGACTGCTCAAGTCGGATCCGAATATCCTGCAAATATCCTTCCAAAGATCCAACCTCAGGAATTACTAACGTTAAGCCAGTTTTATACCCTTTAAAAACTACATTTTCAGATAAAACTTCCATTTTACCGGATACCTCCGGATTCGGCATTTCAGCCATTCTCAATCGCTCCGTATTAGATAAATGTATATCAAATGTTTTGGGCCATAATCTTTTCCAATATCTTCGCTACCTAAAAAAAAAATCCTCCTTGTACGGGAGGAAGTTTCGCAAGGAATAAAACATAGTTTTCCACTTTAATCCTGATTATGGGGAGGAGTTTTCTCACTGGATACATTTGGGGTTGGATTTGCCGGGCCAGGAGTACCACTAACAGCTTCCGCCGGTTTATCCGTCACGCCGGGTGTTTCAGTATTGCTTGGTACCGTTGGCGTTGGTTTCGTAGGATTTTGTACGGCAGTATCTATTGCAACAGGTTTATCCAGGTTAAAATAAGCCTCTAAAACTTTTCGGGCTATCGGAGCCGCTCCGCCACTACCCGAACCACCTTGCTCGACAAAGACAACCACTACGATTTCGGGTTTATTGGCCGGTGCATAACAAGCGAAAACACCTGAGTTATCATATGGTGGCTTTTGGGCTGTACCCGTTTTACCGGCGATTGGATATTTATCAATTGGGAAACCTTGAAACGCAAAGGAAGCCGTACCTCCGTCACCGATTACTTCGGTCAATCCTTGTTGAACAACCGAACGAATTGTGGGAGATAATTGTAAGTCAGCCATCAATTGGGGATTAAACTTTGTAACCAATTCACCCGAAGGCGCGGTTATCTTCGAGACAAGGTGTGGCCGATAGATTTTACCGTCATTAGCAATTGCCGCATATACTTCAGCCAATTGAATCGGCGTTACTGTCAGGTATGTCTGACCAATTCCCAGCATCATAGTTTCCAAAGGATACCATGTTTTCTCTTTGGTGTTTTTACGCTTCCATTCGGGGTCCGGTACCAGACCAGATGCTTCTCCCGGATAAAGGTTAAGGCCAGTCGGTTTACCCAATCCGAAAAACCGGGAATACTTAGCTAAAATATCAGGCCCTACCCTGCGGCTCAGTTCGGCCATAACAATGTTACAGGAATTCTTCAAGCCTTCTACTACTGTTTCCACGCCATGTTCCCGAGGTCCGGATGTATTATCTACAATCCAACACTTAAATTTTTTGCCCCAAACCGGGTCATAACCGGTACACAAAAAACGATCTTTGGGGGTAACCTTATTTTCCATTAAGGCTGCCATGACCGTAATGGGCTTAAATGTAGATCCAGGGGCAAATTCTCCCTGAGTTGTCCGGTTGGTCAAAGGATGTAAAGGATTGCGGTAAATTTTATCGGCGACTTCCTGGGGCATAACGCCTACAAAAGAGTTAGGATCAAAGCCTGGCTTGCTAACCATCGCCAGGATATTCCCGTTACGGGGATCAAGCGCCAAGACTGCACCGGATTTGGCATTTCTCCATTTAGAGTATTTTTGGAGCCAGGCCATTTGATCATCAATTGCTTTTTCGGCTGCAGCCTGAACCTTTAAATCAATGGTCAATTGCAGATTGTTGCCGGGTATCTGCTCTTGATTATCCAATAAACGCAAAGGACGACCATGAATATCCACTTCGAAATTTTTCCCGCCGCTCACTCCGCGAAGATAATCTTCATATGTACGTTCGAGGCCGGTTTTTCCGATATTATCTCCCAACCGATAACCTTTGCCTTTTTGCTGTTCTAACTCTTGATCATTAATCTCCCGGATAAATCCGAAAAGATGGCATGCTAAATCTTTATAGGGATAAGAACGCACTGGAACTTCATCCACTTCAACACCGGGTAAATTAAATTTTTCTTCCAGTAATTTAATAACAGTCCCAGGGTCGACATCTTTACTGATGGGAATATATTGGTAAGGAGTTCGCGGTATTCTGGACTTCGGTTCCAATTTTGCCCGGAGCTCAGTTTCGGAGATCTTTAAAATTTGACACAGTAAAGTGATAACTTCCGGTTTATCTTTAATATCTTCCGGTACAACCGATACATTATGAGAAATACGGCTTGTAACCAAAATATTGCCTTTACGGTCATAAAAAATCCCTCGAGGGGCTTCAATCCGGATAATCCGTGTTTGGTTTTGTTTGGATTTAACCATAATTGTGGCGCCTTCCATAATCTGAAGAATCCACAAACGAATTAAAAGGATAGCAAAAATAACGACAACAATTCCGCCTAAATATTTAAATTTAGTTTCTAAATTTCTTAACACTGCATCTTTCACAACTAGGCCTCCGTTAACGGGGTATACTTAAGCTTAAAACTACGTAAAGTTTATGCTCTTTCAACCATCCAACGTTCCATCTTCAAAACTAAATAATAAATAGCCGGGGTACATAAGGAATTGTAAAAAGCCAGTGGCAATATAGTGGATAAAAAAGCGCTCAAGAAATTATAGTTGGCATGAAAAGCCATATACAACAAAATGTTAAAAGATTCAAAAACCAGAGTTGCCCCAAAAACAGTCATCGCCGGGACCAATACATTATCTTTAAATATGTTTTTTTCCATAAAACCCGAGCAAAATCCCAGCGTCATTTTTGAGAGGGCTTGAACACCAATAATATGTCCAGATAGCAAGTCCAAGAATAAGCCGGAAATGATTCCAAAAAAGAGTCCCTGATCGGGCCCTCGCAATAATCCGACAGATACCACCATAATCAAAACTAAATCGGGTGTGACTTGCCCCGGTAAATGGATACCAGGTAGCCAGGTCGCTTGAATAACGACTGCCAGAATGACAGAAATACTAAGGATTAACGAGCGCATTTTTTGAACCTCCGGAATTATCTGGACTATCTGGAAAATCCCGTTTGTTTGTAATCACATAGACCATCTGAAGATTACCCAGATGTACCGCAGGTTTTAATGAAGCCTTACTAACCATCTTATTCGATACTTTATTTACATACACTACTCGGCCAATCGGCAAGCCCCGTGGAAAAATTTCACTGGTCTCTGCTGTCACAATCAAATCATTTTGTTTTAAATCCATAAAATAACTATCGATCGCCGGTTGAACCGTACATTCTCCCCGATATTGGCCACCACCTTGAATAATCACCAAATTCCGGGTGCGTGCTACCACGCCTCCTACAAAATTTCCCTCGCGCGGGTCGGTAATTAAGATAACTTCGGCGGTTCGGAAACGTACTTCACCAATTCTTCCTACCACACCTTGTGGAGTAACGACAGCCATATTCTTTTTTAAATGACAATCCTCGCCCCGGTTAATGGTAATCGTCTGATTCCAGTTACTGGGGTTTACCGCAATAATTTCGGCGCTGATCAGTTCATTGGGCTGACTGGATTGGAATTTTAAGGCACGCCGTAAATGATCATTCTCCCCTTTTAAAGCATTCAAACCAAGTTGGCGGATTCGCAAATGGTCGATCTCCCGATGAAGGCGATCGTTCTCCGCCTTTAACTGAGATAATTTCGTTACAGTTTTCCAGCTATTGTCGACAATACTACCGAAATAATTAAAAGTACTTTCCAGTGGTACCATGGCGGTATTAAAAAAGTACTCCACTTTTCCTTCTCTAGCCCGTGGGTGCGATGAAACATACATCCCCCATGTGACCACTAAAAATAGTAATGCAATAAATAGAAATCTTTTATTTACAAATAGTTGAAACAAAAGTAGGTCACCCTTTTAAGCCATCTTTTTATTTGAAAGAACTACCTTCTTTAAATCATGATAATTACGTTCAAGTGCTAAGCCGGTTCCCCTTGCCACGCAAGTTAAGGGATCTTCCGCAACCTGCACCGCCATACCGGTTTCTTCGGCGAGCAATCGGTCGATTCCTCGTAGTAGAGAGCCTCCTCCAGCCATAACCAATCCTTTATCAAGAATATCAGCAGCCAATTCCGGCGGAGTCCGTTCCAAAGTCATTTTTACAGCTTCGATAATCCCGGAAATCGGTTCCGAAAGTGCTTCTTGTATTTCATGGCTGGTGATATTAATGGTTTTCGGAAGGCCGGTTAAAAGATCACGTCCTCTCACTTCCTGACGGATCTCTTTGCCATCCGGATAAGCGGATCCGATCTCTTTTTTAATATCTTCAGCCGTGCGTTCGCCAATCATTAAATTATAACTGCGCTTGATGAAATGCATGATAGCTTCGTTCATTTCATCTCCAGCGATTCTTAGCGAACGGCTTGACACAATCCCGCCGAGGGAAATCACTGCAACTTCGGTTGTTCCGCCTCCAATATCGACGATTAAATTACCGGTTGGCTCTTCAATACTCATACCAGCCCCAATTGCAGCCGCCATCGGTTCTTCAATTAAATAAACTTCCCGGGCTCCGGCTTGCAGCCCCGCATCCATTACAGCCCGTTTTTCAACTTCGGTAACGCCGGAAGGGACGCCGATAATGATTCGCGGTGCTAATACTCCTACATTTTTACCTGCTTTATTAATAAAATAACGCAGCATTTTCTCAGTAACATCAAAGTCGGCAATAACGCCGTCTTTCATAGGACGAACTGCAATAATATTGCCAGGTGTCCGCCCCACCATCTGTTTTGCTTCACTACCAACGGCAAAAATATTGTTGGTATCCTTTTCAATTGCGACAACCGTAGGCTCCTGCAATACCACCCCACGACCTTGCACATACACCAAAGTGTTGGCAGTACCTAAATCGATCCCCATATCCTTTGCAAAGCGGCCAAAAATAGATTTAAACATTTCAGACTCCTTCCATGCTGTATTCAATTATGTTAGTAATTTATGTACCGGAGCCGCTTTTCATTAAAGAATTTATAACAAGCGAATCTGGAATAAATAAGAGGAATCAAAACAAATAAAGAAAACTCCTTCTTCATATTGCTTATAAAAGAACTCCCGTCCTGCGGGGGCATGTATACGCCCGGTGCAATTTAAATTCCAAAATAAAAACCTTGTTATTTTGATCAATTGTAAATTGCGATAGCAATTAAATTGCAAGAGAGCAATTAAATTGCCAGATCCCAACCTCAATTGGTAATTCCTTAACTAAGCTGTCCGCGTTCTTTCAGACTCACAAACCGATGATCACCAAATATCAGATGATCAATCACCTGGATTCCGAGCAACTCCCCGGCTTGATACAAACGGTTCGTTAATAACAAATCGTCCTGACTGGGGCTGGGATCCCCGCTGGGATGGTTATGGGCCAAAATAAGCCCGGCGCTACTCATCCGGATTGCTTCTTTAAATACTTCCCGAGGATGAACCGGTGAAGATGAAAGCACTCCGATGGAGCTCGTCTCAACTTTGAGCACCTGATTTTTAGTATTTAAATGAACGACTTTGAAATGTTCGCGATCCAGATCTTGAAAACTGGCGTTTAATAGTTCATAAACATCTTCGGGTTTTCGAATCATTGGCAATTGGTAAGGATTACTCGTTAGGATTCTTCTACCGAGTTCAAAAGCGGCATGAATTTGAACCGCTTTAGTCTGCCCAACACCTTGAAACCTAGCTATTTCCACCAATGACGCTTTGGATAGTCCCCGTAAATCCTTATACTCTACCAATAATTGCTCAGCAATATCAATCGCAGTTAATTGTGTAGAGCCAGTCCTCAAAATAATTGCCAATAATTCGGCAGCGGATAGATGTTCGGCTCCATTCTGTATTAAACGTTCACGGGGGCGTTCCTCAACTGGTAAATCTTTAATTGTAGGTCGACGCTCCAAGAATTTCACCTCATCCAATCGAAACCCCAAACTCTTTGAGCATGTTGACTAATTTAGCGACAGGTAGTCCAACGACATTGTAATAACAGCCGTTGATTTTTTCTACCAAAATCGCCCCTTTACCTTGAATCCCGTATGCTCCAGCTTTATCCAGCGGCTCACCTGTTGCTACATAGTTTTCGATTTCAATTTTTTCTAACGAACGAAACTGGACTTTGGTTTCAGCAAATGAGACTAATTTCCGTCCGCTTGGAACTTCCAATAACGCAAGTCCAGTAAATACGGAATGTTCTTTTCCACTTAAACCGGAGAGCATTTCCCTCGCTTCTTCTTTCGAGTGAGGCTTTCCTAAAATTCTTCCATTAATCACAACAACGGTGTCTGCCCCGATAACGATTCCTTCAATTAAGGATTGGGAAACTTTCAAGGCTTTCCGAAATGCCAAATCCATGACCAAATCCATCGGGGCCACTAGATTATCAAGTTCGGTCTCATCAACCTCACTGGGCTGTGATGTAAACTGTAGCCCCAATTGCTTAAGAATATCAGAGCGCCGGGGTGATCGAGAAGCGAGGACAAGATTGGCCTTCAGTTGTCTCATCTCCATGCTTTGATTCCACATCTTTTATACAAAATCCTTTTTAATATCGCAAGACTTTACAATTTTATCTGGTAATTGACCAAAAAAATGTCAACCTAATTCCAACCGCCTGGAGAGGCCTGGGAATTCATCTAAACATAATTTCTCCGAGGATTCGCTAAAATATTGATAAACTTTCATTAAACTGAAACGATCCAAAAGGTCCCACTGGTATCAAGAGTCTCTACTGAAAATCCCTTAATCTAGGCTGTTACTTTCAAAGCAAAAACCTATTTAGCGCTGAAGAAATTATTCCCCATAAATGTTCACTTTGACCTTGCGGTTGCGGGGACCATCAAACTCACAAAAATAAATGCCTTGCCAAGTTCCCATGTGTAAATGGCCGCTAATAACGGGAATTGTACAAGAAAAGCCTACGAATGACGCTTTTACATGAGCATCGGAATTACCTTCCGAGTGCCGATATTCAGCCAGCTTTGGTGCTAAATGATTGAAAGTCAAAAGTATATCTCGAATCACATTGGGATCGGTATTTTCGTTCATCGTGACACCGGCGGTGGTATGAGGAACAAATATGGTGCAAAACCCATTCTCTATGCCACTTTTTTCTACTTCTGCTGCTACCTGAGACGAAATATCAATGAACTCATTCCAGTTATGACTTTTTAAGGAGATGTCCTTCCAGATGGTAACCACTCCTCTCTCATTGATGTTAAACCTTTACTAGTTTTATATGTGATACTATGGTGGTTATTTTCGTCCCTATTTTTAAAAATCCTTTCGGCAATTGCCTTTCAACAAAAAAATTGCTGACATCGGAAATAACGTTTATGAAAAGAAATCCTTCATTTTATAATGGGTATCCTAATTAAAAAAACCTTCCTTTCGGAAGGTATTCATCACATATTATTTTTTACTGGCTTGAAAACAATCTCTGCAATACACCGGTCGATCTTCGCGAGGTTTAAAAGGTACTTGTGTGGTTACCCCACAATTGGCACATACAACCTCGTACAACTCCCGTGGACGATTTGCATTATTCTGTTGTTTACGGGCATCCCGGCACGCTTTACAACGACGCGGTTCATTGGTAAATCCACGGCTGGCATAGAACTCTTGTTCACCGGCAGTGAAAATAAACTCGGCGCCGCACTCGCTACACGCCATTGTTTTGTCTTGAAATTCCATTACTATCCCCTCACTTAAAGCTGGTTTCATATATCTAAAACGATAAAAACATTTCGTTTAGGTATATCAAAATATTACAAAATACTATTTCAAGAGCTTTTGTTACGACCTCATTATATCATCGGCTTATGGAAATGACAAGCTTTTTTAATCGAAAATGAAGGGATGGAGCCGAATTATCAGTAAACTGAAATCCTGTTAAAATCTTTTTCCTTCCATCAAAACCAATTTTTCAACCTGGGCGATAAGTTCCCGAAATTCCGGTAAATTTAAGGATTGTTCGCCATCGCTCCATGCATTGGCCGGATCTGGATGAACCTCAATTAAAAGTCCATCCGCCCCCGCAGCTACTGCTGCTTTTGCCATAGGGAGCACTAATTTTCTTTTACCCGTTCCATGGCTTGGATCAACAACAATCGGTAAATGGGATAAACTCTTAATAAGCGGTATCGCGCTTAAATCCAGGGTATTTCGAGTTGCTGTCTCGAAAGTCCGGATGCCTCTTTCACAAAGTATTACTTGGGTATTTCCCTCTGCCATGATATATTCGGCAGCCATTAACCATTCTTCGATTGTTGCACTAAGTCCACGTTTGAGTAAAACCGGTTTTGATTGTCGTCCGACAGCCCTCAGCAAACCAAAATTCTGCATATTTCTAGCCCCAATCTGGATGATATCGGCATACTTCGCAACCAAATCCAATTCCGGCAGATTCATCAATTCCGTTACGATTGGTAAACCTGATTTTTCACGGGCTAAAGCTAATAGTTTCAGTCCTTCTTCTTCGAGGCCCTGAAAACTATATGGAGATGTACGGGGTTTGAAAGCGCCGCCCCGGAGGCCACCGGCGCCGGCTTTTTTTAAGCCCTCTGCTACCTCCAGCAACTGGTTTTCACTTTCGACAGCGCAAGGTCCGGCCATAATACCGAAATACCCGCCGCCAATCCTGAGATTACCAACCCGGACGGTAGTCCCTTCCGGTTTAATTTCTTTAGCCGCCAGTTTATAAGGGCTTAAAATCGGGATTACCTTTTCTACCCCTGGAATATTCTCTAAAAAGTGAAAATCAACACGCCGCTTGTCACCGACCGCTCCGATAACTTTTTTTTCGACTCCTTGAATAACGTGGATTTGAAATTCCCATTCAGTAAGCTTGTTGCAAAGGTTGGTCCATTGTTCATCGGTAATACCACAGCTCGTTACAATAATCATTGCCAGTTCCTCCTCAAAATAAAATAACCCACATTTCTCCCTCTCTTGGGACGAAATGTGGGCCTATTCCGCGGTACCACCCGATTTAGCCTTTTTACAAAGACTCGCTTTTCCGGTACGGAGAGTTGTCGCCTTTTTTCAAAAGGCGGTCTCGATACCATATCCCCTTTAACGGTGGACTTCCGGACTGGCCTAATTATTTGAACCAACCTGTTAAGAGTTGGACAAAGTACGTTCAGTCAGTCAACTCATAAGGGAACTTCTCATGACCTCTTCCTAAGGGGCTTTCAGCCAAATGACCCCTTTCTCTGTAAAGGGTGAATATCATGATACTTTCCTTACTCATCGTCTTTTTATATTAAAGATGAATTAATTTTAACATTTCGAGGAATTGTCTGTCAATAACCTGGAGCAATAAACCCTCGAGTCGGTCAATTTTCTATATCTTAGGTCAAGCTAATCAATGCCAAAATAAGGAATATCCCTATGGAATGAGGCCTCCCCAAAAAAGTCCGATTTTCTTCATCCCTTTGGATTTCTGGATTCAATCTTATGCAACAATTTCAGTGGATTTTCAACCAAAATTTTCTCAACTTCAGCCGATTCTAACCCGGCACCGAGGCCCACTGTACGCGCCCACTCATCTGATAATAAATTCTCAGGCGAATGAGTATCCGAATTTACTAAGAAATTAAGGTTTAGGGCCTTACCAATCTTAACAACATGACCATTTGCTACATTATGGCCACCACGAGCTGTAATTTCTATAAAAACACCGTTTTTAACGGCGAGCAGAGCCTCTTCTGTTTTCAAAAGTCCGGGATGGGCTAATACATCCACCCATGGGCTGGAAACAGCAGCTAAATTAGTCCCCGGTTCCACCGGTTCGACTAAAGTTTCCCCGTGGACAACGACGATCTCTGCTCCGAACTCCCGCGCCTGCTTTGCTAAATCATTGACACTGCCGGCCGGGACATGTGTTAGTTCCACACCGGGAATAGCCCGAACATTCCAATAACGGTTCACCACCCGACATTCTTCAATTAATTCCTTGATAACCCGTTGCATATTACCAGGCCCTACATGATCGGTAACTGCAATCACCTGGTACCCTTTGACTACCGCTCGACGAATCAATTCAACCGGTGATAATTCGCCGTCACTTAAAAATGAATGGGTATGAAAGTCATAAACCATCGATTCAACCTCCCCAATGCGAAACCAGAATGCCAACTTGTCGTTAGTGAATCCATTACATTATAACATTTAATTCCTGAAGAAAAGCTTTTTTTAATAAAAAACTGCTCAAGATCCTTACGATGAGCAGTTTGCTGGAAATCTTTCCGACATATTTGGGGCCAAAAAGCTATTTAAATTCCGATTTCTCACCGCTTTGATGATTATAAAAAAGTTCTTGGGGCCCATTCAACAGATGATACCCCCTGAAAAATCCTTGCAATAAACTATAAATCACTGGTAGGTTGGTCTGAAACATAATTTGGGGCTTCTACCAGGATTACATCGAGTCCTATTTTTATAATTTTATCCCAAGGTATCACAAAATCCTCACTTTTACCAAAGAGCCACAAAAATTTTCCAGGTCCGGGTACTACAATTGCTTTAATTTTCCCGGTTTCTGCCTCAATCTCCAAATCACTAGCCAGGCCCAACCTCCTGCCGTCAAGGACATTAACAACTTCTCGCTCCCTCAACTCCGAGGTTTTCGTTAACAAACCAAGATCGCTCCTTTCAAAGGGGACCTGCGCGAACGCACCGAATTTCTTCCTTCACGAATCCTTTCGGAAATATGGTCCAAATAATCATATGCAAAAAGGAACGATTTTGGAACAGCCTATCTAGTGCAGCGTCCTCAAAATAACTTCCCAGGGTTGGACGCTACACTTAAATACCTGATTATGCAGGAACGGTAGTTATTTAGTCACAATCGCAGTGAAGGCTTCCCAGAGAGTATAAAAACCGATCCCCAAAAAAAGTATCCCTGAACCCACCTTTAAAAAATGAACGGGAATAATCTTCGTAACGAGTCCGCCAAATAAAACACCAATTAAGGTTACGATAGCCAAGGCAGCACTTGCGCCGAGAAAAACGGCAATGGGAGCTTTTGAATCAGCCACCAGTGAGAATACTGCCAACTGAGTTTTATCTCCCATTTCAGCAATAAAAAGAGTGGAAAAGGCTAATAAAAAAACTTGCCAATTTAATATGTTTCTCAAAGTAACAATCCCCCCAAATCATTTTACCCAAAAAAATAAATTTCAGTACCAACGATTGGAGGCCGCGCTCAACCGGTTTAATAAGGGCGGCCGGAAAAGCTTAAGGATAAAATAATCATTCTGGCATAAAAAAAAAGGGACTGTTGTCCCTTTATAGCTAAGTTTTGGGGTAAGCGATGGGGGTCGAACCCATGACCTCCAGGGCCACAACCTGGCACTCTAACCAACTGAGCTACGCCTACCATGGTGCAACAGATATATTATCACAGAACGATCATATTGTCAACTATACTGTAAAAATTCATACAAAGTAATTTTATTAACTATTGACTTGATTTAGAATATCGATTGATTAAAAAAAGAGACTGAGGCTGTCTAAAAAGTAATTCAAAATCAATAAGAAATACAATATATAGCTTCATCGAATCTGTTGATTTCAATATATTGTATTTCTTTATCATGCGTGCGCGTACGTGCATAAATGCACGTAAACGCACTGAATTTACTTTTGGGACAGCCCCTGCCCCTTTACTTTTATTAATTTTTTTGTTAAAGATAACAAATAAACCAGTAACTATTAACCAATTACCAATAACACTTTTTGGCTTACCCTCTCTTAAAAATCCTAACCCCGTGAGGCGGAATTTCTGGATAACTAAGCCGCGATAGACTGCAACCGATGGAATAAA
The DNA here is from genome assembly GCA_023415375.1 of Bacillota bacterium. GTDB lineage: Bacteria > Bacillota > UBA4882 > UBA8346 > UBA8346 > UBA8346. The sequence continues at coordinate 1,976 of JAEZKW010000209.1, read as the reverse complement.
TTGGTTCCCAGTCGCTATCCCAATCGTGTGGTACTTCTATACAACGGCATTCTTCATGGCTCATGTTAAAACAAGCCAAAATTTGTTCTTTCTTACCGCTGCGAACAAACCCAAAAACACCTTCTCCCAAATGCAAATCATGATAAGAACCGCTTTGCAACGATTGATATTGCTTTCGCATTTGAATCAGATCCCCTGTCTCTTTGAGTAAAGATTGATCCTGTTCATTTTCGGACCATTTCATCGTTTTACGGCAGTCGGGATCTTTCCCGCCCGTCATTCCAATTTCGTCCCCATAATATAATGCCGGAATTCCAGGGTAAGTAAATTGAAAGGCAGTTGCGGCCAAATATTTCTGCTTATCTTCTCCACATAAAGTCAAAAACCGGGGTGTATCGTGACTGCTTAATAAATTATAGGCGCTGATAATATATTCCCAGGGTAAATTCGAACGGTTATAGGATAATTCCATCCGAAACTGTTCCGCAGATAGCTGTCCCTGGGCAAAATAACGGATGACTGCATCGCGCCATCGATAATTCATCACGGCGTCACAAGTGTCCCCTTTTAGCCAATCAAAGGGTTGATCCCAAATCTCCCCCACAATAAAAGCTTCGGGGTTGATTGATTTGACTAATTTTCTGAAAATCCGCCAGAAATCCATATAAACTTCGTTCGGAACATCAAGCCGCCAACCGTCAATTCCAAGGCTGGTCCAAAATGCCACTACTTTTAACAAGTAATTTACGACTTCCGGATTTTGATGATTTAATTTCGGTAGAGACCCGAAATTCCACCAACATTCATAATTCGGTGAATTTTGCTTAATCGGAAACTCTTTGCAATGATACCAATCCTTAAATCGTGATTGGGCGCCTTGTTTCATGATATCCTGAAAAGCCCAGAAACTATCTCCGGTATGATTAAAAACACCGTCGATAATAATTCGGATCCCCACCTTGTGCAACTGTTCGATCAGACTTTTAAAAGTCCAAACATCGCCGAATTCAGGAGAAATACTTAGGTAATCCCGTGTATCATATTTGTGATTGGATGGAGAATCAAAGATTGGATTCAAATAAAGCGAAGTGACACCCAATTGTTGCAGATAAGGTATTTTGGTAATAATTCCTTTCAAATCACCACCGAAAAAATTGAAACAAGAAGGCGCTTCACCCCAGGATTCCTTGTGAACCGGGTCATTGGTAGGATCACCGTTATAAAAGCGTTCCGGAAATATTTGATAGAATACAGCTTGGGAGGCCCAAGCCGGTGGTAATTTGGGAATCTGCGGTTCTGAGATACTACTAAGCCGTTCTTGGTTCGCGAAACCTGTTTGATTCATAGTATCACCCCTATCCCAGAGATTATGACAGATTTACAAAATAATATTACAAATATTATAGGTCCAGTTCAATAGGGGGATATTGGGAATGGATGCAATAATGGGGGATAAAACGATGGTGGAGATGAGACCGTTTTGAAGTTTGAAGGGAAAAATGCATTTCACCTAACCCCCGGCCCCTTCCCTCATTCTGTAAGTTATTGTGCGCTTTCGGCGCACAATTCATCTGGGTCAGGGAAGGGGTGCCTTGTTCCGGTAACTTTAATGGTTTAATGCGGTAAAGAGTGCTTGTTCGGTACTTCGATAGTTCTTCCATATTTTTATCACAATGTCCATAAAAAGGCACCCCTTCCCTGTCCCAAATATCCACTGCCAGAACGAGGTCGTGCTTCAAAAAGCGCGCAGGGGCTGGGGGTCAATGTCATCAGGTTAAGCTAACATAAAATGGAAAATGTATACTAAATGCTTCGTTATCAATCCGCGGGTTAAAACCACACGGCTGGATAAGTACCATCCGGTTAAAACCGGATCAAAAAAATTTGGCAGGTTGTGATTTTTGGTTTTAACCCCATTCATGGGGTTTGCTTTATAGCAGCCGTGTGTTTTAACACGCGGGTTGGCAATCATCGGA
>JAEZKW010000171.1 GCA_023415375.1 Bacillota bacterium | reverse complement strand
GTCCCTACCCCAAAAGACTTGGGGATCTATTTACAGATAAACCGGAACACAGTGATTGCTGCCTATAAGGAATTGGAACAGGAGGGTCTGCTCATGACCAGACAGGGACAGGGTACATATATAGCGGATAAATTGCCTACTTCTACAAACCAAGAAAATCAATCTTTACTCAATTTGGCTCAGGAAATGATTGAACGAACCCAAAAGCTGGGTTTTTCCCCGGAAGATCTTTTTACAGTTGTATTTAATAAAACCATATTAGGATTAGAGGCACCCGGTGTAACGGGTCATTTAAAACGTCCCAAAGCTTTAATGATTGAGTGTAATCAACCGGATTTGGAACATTATTGTGATGTTCTCAAAACAGAACTTAACATTGAGATTGAAGGCTGTCTCCTAGATGAACTGACGGATAAATCCAACGAAGGAAAGTTCAAAGACAGCGATTTTATTGTAACTCATGTTACTCATCTTGAAGATCTAAAAGCCTTTTTCGAACCCTTTCACAAAAACGTTTTTGGGCTGATGGCCGCTCCCTATTTTGAAACATTTATAAAAATCAAAGCCCTTCCGGTTGGGTCCAGAGTTGGCATAGTCTGCTTGACCAAAGCCTATACGGTAAAAATGAAAAAAGCCATTGAAGATGCGGAAATTCATCATATTTCCTTAGAAAACTGCGGAATTGATGATATGGAAGCTTTTAATCAAATGGTGGGCCGAATCGATTATCTGGTCAGTTCACGGGCTGTAGTTGATTCTGTCCGAAAGCTGGTTCCAAAAGGGATTGGAATCATCGAATATGCCCCTGAGTTGGATAAGGCCGGAATTCAAATGCTGAAAAAATTTATAGCCGAACAGTTTCATATCCATGATTGAGTGTTTCAAATGAAGATATCCATTATTATCCCGGATTTAACTGAACATATTTATTTCGATTCATCCGATTCTTGTGGAATAATCATCATTATTTTCATTTGTTTTTCCTTCCAATAATACCGAATCTTTATAACTCACCGGGGCATGGAATTGCTTGAATAGTCTTTTTGGAGTTTTCTTTTTTCCCAAAACTCCTGCTATATCCATGAAAAGAGTGAATTAATAATTCTTTAAAGTGTTCTTCGGGATAAAACGGATGAATCACAACCCAATGGACCTGTTTGTTACCGAAATTGAATTCCCAAAACAGCACCCCTAAAAGTTTATCTTGCTTAGAAAGGAGTAGTATCTGGTTAAGATTTTCCTTAATTTCATCTTCCCGCCAAGGCATGCAATCCGCATGGAGTAAATCCCAGATTCCTGGTATATCTTTGCTTTCGGCACACCGAATTGTAATGGTTTCAAAATCCATCCTGATTCCTCCTACCAATAACTAAAAGAGTTTAGTATAATGTATCATAATTAAAGTGGTCAATAAAGAACCACAAATTGAGCAAATCAATAGTACCACTTTTCAGGAGGAAATATCATGTGGTTGTCTGTCGATAAAATAGGTGATACATCTTTAACTAAACAAGTCTACCAGCAAATTCGCTCCCAAATTTTAAACGGAGAAATCAAATCCGGAGAAAAGTTGCCTGCTACTAGAGAATTAGCCAGCCAAATCAATGTATCACGGAATGTAATCATCGAGGCCTATGATTTACTAATCGCAGAAGGTTTTCTTGAAAGTACTCCGGGATCCGGGACTTATGTAGCTGAAGGTGTATTTTTGGAAAGAGGGCATGTTGAACCGGATGTATCAATCAACAGTTTCACAAATTCCGAGTCCCATTCGGAACAAATCAATTTTCGATCAGGAATCCCGGATTTGCATCTCTTACCAAGAAAAAAATGGAGTCAACTTGAACAAGCCGTCTGTCTCGACTCCCCGGCCAACATCTTCGGATATGACTGCCCGGAAGGACGAATCGAGCTTCGGAGTGCCTTATGCCGTTATCTTAAAAAGTCCCGCGGTGTTTACTCTGATCCTGAACAAATCATTATCACCTGTGGGGCCGTTCAAGCGCTATCGATTGTAACCAAAGCACTACTAACCCAGAGCAGTTCATATATTATTGAAGATCCAATCCATCGTGATATTCGTAACCTGTTTGAGGTTCATACCCATCATATTTTCCCGGTTCCTGTCGATGAATCAGGCATCCGCACCACTGACTTACCACAAGATCTTAAGCCATCCTTAATCATGCTGACACCGTCTCATCAATACCCTCTTGGGGTTGTATTGCCCATCCAAAGAAGGATCGAACTGATTCAATATGTGCGGACGAAAGAATGTTATATTGTCGAAGATGATTATGATAGTGAATTCCGATACCAGGGAGCGCCCATCAATTCTCTACAGGGGTTGGACCCAAATCGGGTCATTTACATAGGCTCTTTCAGTAAAATACTTTTTCCTGCGCTCAGATTGGGGTATATGGTCCTGCCGCCGGGTTTAATAAAGAGTTGCCGTGAGCTTAAACATCTACAGGACAACCATTCGCCGATTTTAGCTCAACTAACCCTGGCCCGCTTTATCGAAGAAGGATATTTAGAGCGACACATTGCCAAAATGAAAAAAGCTTATCGTACCAAACGTGATTTATTAATGAGCCAATTGAAAAAAGCCTTCCCGGAAGGTTTAAAAATTTCCGGAGAATCAACCGGTTTACATCTGATTGCCGAATTTGAAAGAATTTCATTTAATGAGGAAAATATAGCGAGCATCAAAAAAACCGGGATGATCGTTCACCCGGTTAGTGAGCACACACTAGAAAAAAAGAGTCATACCCATCAATTAATTCTAGGCTACAGTCATCTGAGTCATTCGGAAATCATAACCGGAGTGGCTCAACTAAAGGATGCTTTGGAACAAGTTAATGGGGAAAAGTAATTGGTTATTGGTTTTTGGTTTTTGGTTAGGTTCTAAGTTTTAAGGTTAATGGAAATAAGTGGCTAAAATACTCCCAAAAACACGTCACCAAAACCTAATTGCTTTTTATAAAACCTAAAGATCAGACTTTCCTCTTTTCGTGCCATTTCGTGGTTAATCGTTTTATTGGTCTTTGTCTTGCCTGTTCTTAAAGAAATAACTTTGAACCACGAAAGGTACGAAATTACACAAAAATATCGTAATAGTAAATAGGCAAAGCCACTTTTGACTTTAGATTCTGACTTCTATCTTCTAAATTCCGCTTTTTAATTTCCCGCTTTATTCCTTAATCTCCACCGGGGAAACGACACTAAGTGAATAATGCTGAAAATACTTGGATGCTACCCTTTGGACATCAGCAGCAGTCACTTTATCAATTAATTTAGGAAAATCCTCATCAAAGGAATATCCCAACCCCAATAATTCATAACTCCCTAAAAAATGATTTTGAGCGGAATTGGTCTCATGTTCCATTAAGTATCCGCCTTTTAGGGCAAGTTTAGCGACTTCCAACTCATGTTCAGGTACAGGTTCTGTTGCCAATCTGGCAAATTCATGCAAAATCCCGGCCTTGGCGGCTTGGTAATTCGCCGGTGCCGTTGCCATAAAAGTATAAAGGTATGATAAATAATTGGCAGCCTCATAACCGGTGCTGACATTATAAGCCAGGCCTTTTTTATCTCTTAACTCTACAAATAATCTGGAACCCATGTCGCTACCCATTATATAATTAATAACAGCCATGACTGGATAATCAGGTTCTCCGATTTGAGATGCGGGGAACCCTAAAATCATAAAAATGGCCTGGGAGCTCCGGGAGCGAATAATCTGTTGGTTTTCCGTTAGTGTTAGGGTGGATACTTCGTTTTGAGCAGGTTTCGGTATTTCCCCTTTCCCCCATTCTCCGATGGTTCTTGCCAATAAAGCTTCGATTTTCTGTGGATCTGCATTTCCTACAATACTTATCACCAGATTGTTTGGTCGATAAATCTTCCGGTACCAATTCAAGATATCATCCCGGGTCATATGGATCACATTTCCGGCGATTTCATCGGGTGTCATCCCCATCGGCGAGTTACCATAGAAAAGTTTCAGAAAATTTTGATAAGCCTCTCCCGCTGGTTGATCGGTAGCTGCTTTTAACTCCTGGGCCATCAATGATTTTTCTTTGGCGACCTCCCTGGTTGAGAAACTGGGATTCATCAGAATATCCAAAAATATCTTGAATCCAGTATCAAAACCTGTTAAAGTCGTCTTTAGGGATACAGTTCCGGAACTATAATTCTCTATGTTACTATCGATGGAAGCACCGAGGGATTCGGTTTGATATACAATATCCTGGGCGCTGCGGGTGGTTGTTCCTTTGATTAATACTCTTTGCATAAGCTTGGAGATGCCGCGCTTACTGTTAGACTCGTAGAGAGCCCCCATTCTGGCAAAGGCATTGACTACCACCACTTCATTCCCGGAATTTTGTTTGACGAGTAAAGTCAACCCATTAGGGAATACTTTCTTGATTACAGGCTGCTGTTTCAGATTATTTGTCTCCGCTTGCACGGGTTGATAACACCAAGCCATTAATGAAAAACCAACAATCAAAGCAAACAATCCCAGACAACCAATTTTCCTTGATGAGTTCCTTCTACTTAATCTAATCTGTGACATGGGATTATTTCACCTCCTGAGGTCGGATCGAGGCCAAAACATAGGCTTCAGGATTTAGATATTTACTAGCGACCCGCTGGATATCTTTGGCAGTTACATTTTGGATATTCGCAATGGATTTAGCCGCATCCAATGCATCACCATTAATCTGGTATTCGCCCAGTATTGACCCAATATCGGCATCGCTTTCCATGGTATAAGCTATTTGACTTCTGACAATCGCTTTCGCCCTCGACAACTCTTCACCAGTAACGCCGTTTTTAATAATTTGAGAAATCATCCTTTGGACTTCAGATTCTAAAGCCATCGTTTTTCCCTTCTGCATCTGTGCATAGATGACGAACATTCCAATTTTTTGATATGATTGATAACCAGCTGCGATTTCATTGACCACGTTTTTCTTCTCCACTAACTCCTGATGAAACCGCGAGCCTTGACCCCCACCCAGGACGACACCAAGTACTGATAGTGCAGCCTCATCCGGGTCATTCATGCCCGGACCGGGAAAGCCAAAGTATAGATAAGTTTGATCAACTTGCATTGTCGCATTGATTCTGATAATTTGCTCAAGCTTCGGTATTTTAAATTCGGGAGATTGCGCACCAGCCTGACCATTGCCGTGATTTTGAAAATCTTTAAATAAACTCTTGGCTTGATCAATGATTTGCGAAGTGTCAACATCTCCAACCACAACGACAACAATGTTGCCTGGAATGTAATGTTGATGGTAATAACGTACAAAAGTGTCATGGTTAATGTTAGATAATGTTTCCTCAGTACCCAAAACATCGTTGGCGTACGGCGTCCCCTTAAAGACTGCCTGATAAGCCATAAGGCCTAATTTCCCTTGCGGATTATCCTCCTTAAGCCGTTTCTCTTCGAGGATTACTTTTCGCTCTTTATCAATTTCCTGAGGGTCAAAAGAAGAGTTCATAATAACATCCGCTTCAACATCTAAAGCTAGTCCTACCTCTTTACTAGGGACCACTACAAAATAATGCGTGGTATCTAGTGAAGTTTCAGCATTTTGATATCCCCCGACAGCTTTGACTTCCTGAGCGATTTCTCCCACTTTGCGCCTGACGGTTCCTTTAAATAACATGTGTTCGAAAAAATGCGACAATCCCGCTATTTCGGGTGTCTCGTTTTTGGCACCGGTGCCGACCCAGATATCGACCGCAGCAATAGGAGCCGAATGAACTTCTTTCACAATCAAGGTTAACCCATTATCCATCTTGATTCTGGTAAAGGAACCGAGTAATGAATCTGCGCCGGGTGAAGCTCCCTGAGTAGAAGGGAGTATGATTAAACTAAAAAAAATAATGAAAGCCAAAATTACTCCTAAATAGTAAAGCTTTTTGTTACTTTGTACCATATTCGTTTCCCCCAAGAGCTCTAATTGAAATCATTTCTTTTAAAAACATTCCCATCCTATTTAAGATAAGTCTTCCATATATAAATAACGGTTTACTTCTTTGTTAATTTCACATTTAAATGAATAAATCCTGTTAAAATATAAATAGAAAGCATGGTATTTTCCGATGTTTCTTTCCGGCATTGTCTTTGGCCTTAAATTATGGTATTTTTTATTGAAATGGTATTTTCACCCAAAGGAGAATCATTATGAATATTGGAGTAATCAGTGATACCCATGGCTCAATCACCGCATGGCGGGAGGCTTATCAAAAATTTTTACAAAATACCGATTTAATCATCCATTGCGGAGATGTTTTATATCACGGGCCCCGTAATCCTTTACCGGAAGGGCATGATCCCAAAAATCTGGCTGTTGAATTGAATTCATTATCCAAACCTTTATTGATTGTCCAAGGAAATTGTGATGCCGAGGTTGATCAAATGGTGTTGGAATATCCCCTGGAGTCGCCTTATTCACATATTTATACCCCGGATTTCAAGATACTGGCCCATCATGGTCATCATTGGTCCCCGGAAACCACCCCTGCCAAAATAAGCAGTCTTTATAATATCATCATCTCCGGGCATACTCATGTTCCGGAGATTCGCCGGATTAACCAAACCATTTATCTCAATCCCGGAAGCCCGGCTCTACCGAAAAATGAAGCCAAGACTCCCACCATTGCATTGATTGAAAAAAATGGGATCAAAATAGTCGATATTCGGAATGGACAAACTGTCCAGAATTACCAGTTTAGCGAATACTAATCTAGTCGGATGGATGAATCCAATCATATATGTGCTTTGACTGTCTATTTTACCTAACCCCGTCCCCTTCCCTCATACTGAAGTCGCTAATCTGGGACAAGGAAGGGGTGCCTACAATCGTTTCAAATTTGCCTCGTACAAAAACAACTGTTATCATTACTAAAGCTTTTCCGATATACCCTTAATTTCTTCGTTTTTGAAACGGAAGATTTAAATCTTTAATTCATCAAAACCTGATCGGAGGCAATTATTCTACTATTTCAAATTAATTTTTTTTACTTTACACAATTACCCTTTAAAGGTACCCCTTCCCTGTCCCAGATCACGGCATCCAAAATGAGGGAAGGGGCAAGGGGTTAGGTGAAATAGGCAAACTAACAGTTCAAGTAAATCTTAAACCATCCCCACTACGACCTGTGCAATATTGACCGCATGCCCGTCAATGCGCAGAAAACTTTCGATTAAATCCAAATGTTCAGCGCTGGTGGTAATGGTTTTTTCGTTACCACCTTGCATCCGATCAAAATGGCTATAACGCAGTTCCTTTTCCAGGCGCAGAATTTTGGGATGTTCCTTAATCA
>JAEZKW010000357.1 GCA_023415375.1 Bacillota bacterium | reverse complement strand
TCTTTTCCATTGTCCCCTTTATCATACTTCTCATAGACCCCTTTTGATTCTACCTTCCTCACGGCTTCAATCCTCGTCTTGGACTTCAATTTATGCAAAATTTGTTTGACTTGAGTCCTTAGGGTATTGTGGGTTTTAAACGTTTTGGTTTCGATTTGATTGAGAGTGTAGCCCTCTTCGAGCATGTCGAAAACTTCCCGTTCCGCCGGAGTCAGCTCTTTTAACTGTTCTTCCCTTTTCAAGCGGGCATAATCCTTCAATAATACATCCATCGGTGATCTTTTCCGAATTGCCCGCCTGATGACATTCGGAATATCAAGATAGTCGTCCTTGGTAACATATTCAACCGCCCCGGCAGCAAAGGAATCCGTAATTAATTCCTCCTCTTCCAAGGAGGTTAGCATAATGATTTTCAAATGAGTCTGAGCTAAGATTTCCAAAGCTGCGGTAATGCCGTCCCGTTTGTTTTCAGTAAGATTGATATCCATCAATACAATATCAGCAATAATGTTGAGCGCAAACTCCAAGGCTTCTTCCTTGTTACCAGCTATTCCTACAACCTCAAAATCCGGATATTCGTCTAAGAAATCCGCCATAATCTTTTGCCAGGATGAATCATCTTCAACCAAAATTATTTTTATCGCTCTATCTTCATTCATTAGCAGCCTCGAAAAAAGAATATTTAGCCGAACCAAACCGCACTATGGGAAAGGTAAGCAATACCGTAGTCCCGGAATTCTCAACACTTTCGATCTCTAAAGTACCACCATGTTTTTGGAGGACATTGTAACAATAGGTCAATCCAAGACCAAAGTTTTGATGGCGTGATTTGGTTGTAAAGAAAGGTTCCAAAACATGAGGTAAATTTTCTTTCTCAATTCCTGTGCCATCATCGCGAATTACTAGCGTAATAGCCCGTTTCTCTTCCAACAATCCTAAATAAAGCGTCCCATCGATCTTCATTGCATCAATAGCATTTTTTATAATATTGATCAATACCTCCTGCAGATGAAAACCATCGGCAGGAATTCGGATACTTGGAGCGATTTCGTTGATGACCCGGATGTTTTTTTCCCGGAGAGGTAGTATTAGGATTTGTAAGGCTTTGGCAGCTACTTCTGCCAGGTTGGTTGGCTTTTTTGTGATGACAATCTCTTCAACCTGACTTTGAATTTTTTTTACCATCAGCGCTAAATACCCCAGCGAATCCTGGACAAATTGGGTGTTTTGGTTAATACCGGTGATATTGGGTTCGGGTTTTTGAGCTGCTCTTTTAATGTTTTCCATACAAACCGCCATCTTGGTAAGTTCGTTCTTAATGGCATGGTTTAGGATCAATGTCCCTGAAGTTACCGAACGAATTGTTCCCGCCAATTGATTCCGTTCCAGTATAACCCGGACTCCCACAATTCCATAGCGAACGCTGAGAAAGAAAAAAAGGATGAAAGCGGAAATAACCGCAGTGATATTAAACTTCCAAATATCATGGTAAGGGAGATTGAGGATATTATACATCTCAATCACCAGAGTGGCGGGTATAAATAAAATGCAAGTCAATAACTTGTGTTTTCTTTGGCGCCTGATTTTTTCCTGAAAATAGGCCAAGATTACCAGATAATCGGCAACGATTATATAGGGAATCGCCCAAATGTATAAAAGAAAAAAGGAATGGTATGTAAGGGAAAAAGGGATTTCCACAAACATTATCAAAACCGGGATGAGTAGTAATGAACCTGTCAATTTATAATGAAATGCATTTTTAAGCCGCCCTGAATATGTAATCCCAAACATTAGCGTTGCATAAGGGGTCACATATAAGGCAAACATGAAAAGACAATCGATAGTGAGTGGTGAAACTGTTTTTAAAATTGTCTCCGAAAACAGAAAACTAACGAAGACCACCAATACGCCTAGACCCGGGGCTAAAGCCATTATCCCCAACCATAGATTGGAACGGGATTTAGGGTTGGAAATGATCGTTAATATTCCAATCGAACACAAAGCCAAAACAATAAAGATCAAGGCTGTCATTTTCATAAAGCATGATCTCCAATGAATATTAATTCGTTGCTTTTTCCTATTACAAATTATATCAGACTTCAGAAAGAGTTCCTAGCATATGGCGGGGACAATGTCATCAAGTATGCTTCCATAAAAATGTATCTATAGCTTGATGACATTGTACCCGTGAGCCGGGTGATAAAAGATAACCCTGCTCGGATCAGCAAGTAAGGATTATACTGCAGTTAGAACTTGATTGATTGAATTGGATTTTAGGATGCAAAACGTAAGGAAGTGAAAATATTCAATGATGCTACGAAATGTAAAAATCTTAGGAACCGGCGAATATTTACCTAAGCAACAGATCACCTCAGCCGAACTAGATCAGCGCCTGGGCCTGCCTTCCGGCTGGAGCGAAAGCGCCTCCGGAGTCGAAGTGCGACATTTTGTCACCGATGAAACCGCTTCTTTAATGGGCGCTTTGGCCGCTCAGCAAGCCATGGAACGGGCGGGTGTTGAATTAGAGGATATTGATTGTCTCATTTCCGCCAGCGGAATCATGGAACAAGCCATCCCCTGTACGGCGTCTTTGATTTTAGAGCACTTGGGTGGAGCCGATTTAAACATTCCCGCTTATGATATCAACTCCACCTGCCTTAGTTTCTTGACTGCACTGGATACTCTATCCTATCTTGTCGATGCGGGACGCTATCGCCATATCCTCATCGTATCTTCCGAAGTGGCATCGGTCGGTCTAAATTGGCACAACCGGGAAACTTGCGTGTTATTCGGAGATGGAGCGGCAGCGGCGGTCATTGGTAGAACGAAACCCGGTGAGCCTAGTTCGATCATAGATTCCCGCATGGAGACTTATAGCTCGGGTGCCCATTTTTGCGAGATTCGCGGTGGGGGGACCGGGCTCCATCCTCGCCATTATTCCGATAAGACCAAAGAAGCATTCTTATTTCGAATGGATGGAAAAGCAGTCTTTAGAAAAAGTGCCGAATTAATGCCAGGTTTCATGCAGCGCTTACTGAAACCGGCGCAGCTTTCCCTCGATAGGATTCAATTAGTGATTCCGCATCAAGCAAGCGGATCGGCTATGGATTTAATTCGCAGGAGACTAAGTATCGAACCGGACCGTTTTATGACCATCATCAAAAATCACGGCAATACCATCGCGGCTTCCCTACCTATGGCCATTCATGCTGCCATCAAAGAAGGGCGCATCAACCGGGGCGATTGCATCATGCTTCTTGGAACTTCAGCCGGGCTCTCATTGGGAGGAATGATCCTTGTCTACTAAATCCCAAGGAAGACAAAAAATCCTGTTAACCGGTGGTAGAGCTCCGGTAACTCTAGAGTTGGCCCGCCTCTTTCACCGGGCCGGGTATCAGGTTTATATCGCTGAAAGTTTTGCGAACCACCTCTGCCGGTTTTCTGCCAAAGTTAAACGAAGCTTCTCAGTCCCTCACCCTAACCAAAACCCTGAGGGTTATCGGAATTCATTGATCAATATTATGAACTCCGTGGAAATCGATTGG
>JAEZKW010000103.1 GCA_023415375.1 Bacillota bacterium | reverse complement strand
CCGTCTAAAATTCTCTGAATACAAAAGGTCCGTCGAGCCCCAATTCGTCAAGCCACTCACCGCGTTCGTTGGGAAAACCAAAAACCGGCCCATCAATCCGTGATACCAGGAATAATTTAGAAAATGAGTCCATCGTCTTCTTAAAAGGTGTCGGATACCCCCCATTGGTGGGGAAATCCGGAGACTGCATTAATTTCTCAAAACTCTTTCCGAGCCGCTCCTGGAGAGCCTCGGGAAAGTTCCAATCCGGCTCCTGCTTTTTTTTCAAAATGGATAACAGCGCAAGGCACCCGGCCAAGGTAAATAGGACCGAATGGAAGTTAAAATGTCGGGCATTCTCTTTCTTTTCAAATTCCGTCCCATTGGGTTCAAATGCCAGGGGAGCTTTTACCCGCCCGATTGCCGTCGCAGCCCATTTCTCAAACAGACAAACCATCCTATGGATAGCATCGTCCAATGGCAACTTTCCAAAAATTGCGGCGTAACGGTAGCTATGATCCGGAATATGGAGACCTTCGACTTCTTCAAAAGCCTTATAATATGGTTGGTAATCCGAACCGATTCTAAAAAAAGTCCTGGCCGATTCCTCCGCTTCGCTCTCAAGCATTCTGCTGATAAATTGGTCCGGATTGGCGATCGCTGTTTCATAGACATCTTTTTTGCCGGATATTTTTTTAGTCTCGCCATAGCTCACCCAATATTTACCCGCCAAATCGAAGTCCACCAAAACAAACTCGTTTCCATAATGTCTATGGGCGCCTTCGGTTTTTACATGCCGAATCACACTACCCCGTTCCTTGTTTTTAAATATTTTTACTCTCATCCCGGGTTCAAGAAATTGAACCCCTTTCTCGGGTGTTTCAAGTAATTTCTTAATCTGTTGAATTTCATCCGCTTGCTCACCGGTAAAGTATTGATAGGCCCAACCGGTGGCTAAATAAGCCTCCATGGCTTTTTCGATGAATTCGTCCATGGTCGCGGCAACCGGAATATACTCGGACTCTTCAGCAGGACGGGCCACTACGATTTGGGCACTTGAGATATTACTATCCTCGGCAACCAAGTAATAAAAAGCATACTCCGGTTCAATCCACTCAAGCGGCATAAACTGAAATCCCGCTGGGAAATTATATTCATCTTGCGGAGGAACCCTGAATTCTCCGATTCTTTCGATTGGAGGTATCCGAAGTCCCAGCGAAAGGTTTTGGTTATTGATAAATGTAGCAAGAATATCACAACCGTTCATGACTGAATAAAAGTCCAGCAGGGACTGGGGTAAGGAGTCTTTAGCCTCATCGAGGCTTTTTTGGCTGACCGGAAGTCCAATCTCACTATAGGTAAAATGTAAATCCGTTCGCTTACAAATCATTTCTAAAAAACTTTTTAACTTCTGTGCCATTTCGATGGAATGTTGCATTGTTACCGTCCTTTCACCAAATGAATTGAATAAGGCGCTTAATAAGGCCCGTCCCAATTATGCTTCTCATAGGTCTTTATTACCTGATTATCTTTCAAAATATCCAGGACGTAAACTTTTGCGGCATACTTGGAAGTGTGGGTGAAATATAATGAAAGCCGCATAGAAAATCGCTGATCACTGAAATAGCCTACTAAAATCTGTTCCGCCGCAATCATCGTATCATCCATGTTCACTTTTTGGGTCGTTCCAACTTTTACTTTAACCGCATCCGGATCTTTCAGTAATTCACTTTTTATTCTTTGATACTCCAAATTCGAATAGGGTCTTTTTTTACCATTCACTTGATAGTCAATTTTGAAAAGTTCAGCACCAAAAAAGGCAATTCCCATTTCGGTTTCTTTGGGCGCTGAATTCGATTTATAACGCAACCCAAATTCTTCCGGTTGGGAAAGTTCCTCCATAAAATATCTGCTTTCTTCCTCAATACTTGGAACGTAAGTTTTAAAAACGGAATCAAAGGAAGCTTCATAACCCTTTACCTGTTGATCTCCCTCGCAGGGATAGAACTTGATCTGTTTTGGATAACCGGAAAATGTTATGGGTTTATTACCGGATTTTCTGTCAACCGCAAACGGCTCAATATAGATATAACCCGAACTCAAAACTTCTCCGATATATAAATTTCTATATAAACTTTCAGCCGCCAACGGTTCGTTCTCTTTTGCCGTTCCATACCCCGGCTTTGATAAATCAACCCACCCATCCTGGGAATTATTTGAAAACTCAATTTTGATATCTCCACCATTCATTGATAGGATGTAAACATTATCACGCCTAAAATACAACACATCCCGCAATTCTTTGAAAACCGGCTTTTTCGCGGTGTCCAAACACCACCGAAACTGGTCATTTTCAGTTATTGATTTATAAATGGCATATTTGCCTTTTTCCTTGGCCGCCACTACCAATGTACTTGGGAAGGCATTTTTACCTTGGTCGTCCCATTCTGTAAAGGAGATCAGATCGCCTTGAATGAAGGTCTCTGACAGTTTTATACTCCTTACGATTTTTAATGTGTTTAGATCGACTTTCTGTAGTTCTTTATTTTTTTTGTGGTATTGCCACAAATATTTTGCGGGAGATGATAATGATGAACTAAGCAATTTGTAGGTAGTACCGTCATTAAGTGCAATCAACTCAAAGGGTTTCTGGTTCTTGTCCGCCGGAACAGCTATACCCTCTTGACGATCATAATATACACTGCCATCATAGGCATCAATCAAAGCCCACCCTAATGTTGCAGAATGGTCATAATGGGATTCAAGGCTATGGACGGAATAATAATACTTCTCATTATATTCAACGATACTGTCAATGCAGTTCATTCTGAGAACCTCATAATGATCTTCTTCAACTAACCCGGTCTCCTGAGCTTCCGGCCCAAATTGTTTGATCATTATTTTCTTTGCTTGTTCATAACTAATTTTTATATTGTCCGCTTTCGCGAACTTCTTGAAATACTTATCGATATTTTGATAAGAAATCTCGATATACTGCTTATCTTTAGGATTTCCTTTGACCTCAACTTCAAACAGATTGCTTACTAATTTATAGCTCCAATAACCATTTGCTTTTAAGGTGTCCTTTACCATTTTTTCAAATGTTTCTTTTTCTTGTAACCCGGAAGAGGCAGGAAAATTGCAATAAAATATGGGATAGGTCTTATTGTTGATGAGTTCCACTTTGGTTAGATGGATGCCGTAACCCGCAAAAATAGCTTTTACAGGATGACTCCAATGATTGATGTCGGTGATGATTATGTTATCCTCGCCGTAAACGGCAAGGGAATTGAACATAATCAAAAAAATTATCATCAGAAAACAGAACCTTTTCATCAAAAGAACCTTCTTTCTCAGAATGACTTGCCATTCTCATCACATACTCCTGGCCACGGATGGTCTATCATTGATATAATTTTTCCGGATCTCCATCCCATTTTTCCCAATTGCCGCCTGAAATTGGTTCATACTTTGGATTCTTTCCACTATGAACTATCCCTATATAATAACTTGAATATTCTTCGTTATCACTTGGCACATCTACATTCATAGCGTAAAATGTTAATCCCCCGGTTTTTAAAGTATATCTTAATTGGATATACCTCCATTGAAATTTCCATTTATCAAATTGATCATTGAATTTTGCTTCACTAAAGTTTTTAATATTGATTCCTTCTATCGTATCAAAGCTGGAGGATGTAAATTTAATCTCTTCTACCTTGCCTTTATTAAAATGTATTTCTACATATTGCTTTTTATCTTTTGAATGATAGCGAAAACAATCTTCATCAATTTGAGACGGTTTGCCAAGTCTTTTTAAAACTTCTGCTTTGCTTTCACCAATTTTGGTATTTCCTAATGATCTCCCGGGAACAATGATATAGTCCATATTCAAATTTTCTGCAAATGACCAATAAGAGCAGTTAATTATAAAAAGAAATATAAGAACTAAAAGAAGTTTGCGACGCAAATCATTCACGCTCCGTTGCAAGTATGTTTACATTAAGCCCCTTGTCCACAAGATAATACAATTTTAAATTGGTTACTCTTTATCTCATATAAATTAAATAAATAACCTTCATAATATTTATAACTGAGCACGATTTCTAAGATTCCATCTCCATTCACATCTGTTATACTATAAATCGAATTTGAGGTCGTCATCCCTTGTCCATCATCAGTATCCTTTGTAAATATATTCTTTACGAATAATATATTTTTAACTTGGCCGTTAATTATTTTTCGAAACAAAATCAAGGAATATGTGCCTTTATCACAGGTTGGAGCAATTTTCTTAATATATTCCGCTTTTATTAATACTTCTTCCGTGCCATCCCCATCAAGGTCAATTCTATAATTCTGTTGGATACATATAGGTACATTTTCTAAGCCATTTTGTTTCAAAATATCTTTAATAATATTTTTGTAAACATCAAGATTGTTACTTTGTACTTTAGGTACTCTTGGTAATGCATCCCAATTTCCAGAAATAGCGATACGTGTTTCTTTGGGCATATCTTTAATATCTATCATTTTAAAATCGAGTGGATCCGAATGTGTTACTTGACTCCCAATTCCAACCCCTAAAAATTTATCAAATGCATAAAGTTTATATTTTTCTCCACCTTTGATACTTTGCGATATATCAGATGAAGCAAGCCAAAAATGATTTTTTGTTCCTCCTAAAAGATCACCATCAATTACAATTGGATGGTAATCATTAAAGCTACTCTCTGCAAAAATAGCGGGAATCAAAATAACGCCAAACAATAAAACCAACCATAGTTTTTTCATTTCATACTCCTCAATTTTTTCGGGCCTAATGAAACCCAAAACATACACCCTTATCTAACATCCGCATGTTGCCTGCGTCAGTTAGGGATGTTTATCCGGCTTCATTTCTGCTTCAGGTTAAGATCCTGCCAAAACCCAAATTTATAGAGTTTGTCGGGAAAATATCTGTTTTCGTGCTCTTTTAACCAAGAATTTATAACTGAGTTATTAACGGGCGAACATCACCTGATACCTCTGCTCAATCACTCCGGGTATCCCAAAATTCCTTCTCTTGGCATGATTCTCCATTGATATAGAGGTCCCAGTGTCCGTTTTCCAATCTTTGATTCAAATCAGTCTGTACCTCATCATCCTTAAGCCCTTTCGACTCGGTGTAAGATTTCATAAATCCGAGATTATCGTTGGTTTCCCCGCCGCAGTAAAACGAATAGCCTTTATCTCCATACCAAACAAAACCAATCGTTCCGTTTTTGTAATAAAATTCGTTTGGAAATTGATCTCTATTTCTCCTGCGAGCAAAAGGATACTCATTCCAAGAATCAGCAATTTCTTTAACCGCATCCGGCTTGCCAAAGTACATCATATTGTATGTTAAGCGCAGACATAATTCATAGATGCATATTTGAAACAAAAAGTCGGTGAGATCATTTTCCTCCTGAATAACATGTTGATCCTCATCAATTTTGATGACTCTGAAATCGTCACGTTCCCTATATGTAGCCCAGCTGCAGGTCTCTCCTTCATGAACATAAAAAATCACATATTCATTGGTGTAATTCAAATCATCGGGCGGGATAAAATTGTTATAAGTAACAATATCGTTGATCCGGTCTCCAAAGTACTGATAAAACATGGCCAACGGTTCCGGGAGCTTTTGACCGTTCTCTTGATTCTCCACTGGATCTTGTTTGCCAATAAAGCTTTCTACAAACTCAATCACTTTATTAAACCGGGTCTTCCAATCCTCCATATCAAAAGTTCTCCCCATCACATTGGCCCCCAACCTGATACCGGACATTTTTCATTTATTGTTTTATGTCACCAAGCGCCCCTTCAACCGCGTTTCGAACTTTTGTTGATGTATCATTTTTGATTGCTTCCAAATAGGGTCTGGCTATACTATCGCCGATCATGCCCAAAGCCGTGGCGGCATTATATCTAACCAACTCATTGGGGTCTTTCAAAAGGTTGATCAATCCATCAACCGCTTGAATGTTTCTGCTTCGACCCAGCATATATGCAGCCCACATCCTGGTCCCTTTTCCTTCAGTGGAAAGACCCTCAATAAGTATGGGATCAACTTGTTCCACTGGAAATTCTTCAAGCAGATGCAATGTAGTCCAATATAGCCCCCATGCTTCGCCGTACCCGAATGATTTGATCAACGGCAGGATGCACTTCGGATCTTTTAATAACGCCATTTCACTTACAATCGCTTCATAATCCTCAAGTACTTCAGGTGTAAGCGTATTATCGTCCGGCATTGGGGATATTTTACTTAATTCATCAATTAGGTCGTCGATCTTCGCCATATCAAATTCCTCCGAAAATAACGTTAACCCACCAAGAAAATGGTTCGCTAATTTTCCCGCAACCGTAAAGGCGTGAAGCTAAAAAACAAATATTGACTGGACATCTCCCCACTAACGACTATATCCCTTCAACAGCTCCAATTTATCGGTCTCTTCTCTTGATTCGGCAATATCATAAGCGGACTCGCCTCGATTGTTTCTGGCATTCACATTAGCGCCGGCTTCGAGAAGCACCTCCATCACATCTTCACTCTCCGCTTCGGCCGCCATAACGGTGAGCGGCGTATCGCCTTCATGGCTCCTGGCTTCCAAATCAGCGCCGTTTGCAATCAATAACTCAGCCATCTCCGGCCAGGCAGCCAAATGAAGCGGCGTTATTCCATCTTCATTTTGAGCATTCACATCCGCGCCATGTTCGATCAGGAATTGGACGATATCATAATACTCCTCTCCCGCCAGGCCGTGCAGCGCAGTAAAACCGTATTCGTCCTTTTCGTTAACAGCCTCAGGTTTTTGTGATACTATCTTTTGAACCTCTTCAAACTCTCCCCCTACCGCTGCGTCATAGATTAATGAACCCATGAGTTGCCTCCTGTTTACCATCCAAATTTAGAAATTATTCGCTATCTATTTCTTAG
>JAEZKW010000069.1 GCA_023415375.1 Bacillota bacterium | reverse complement strand
GGAAAATCCTTTCCATCGATGATGATTGGTACTTCGATACCTACTTCCGGCAAAGACCCGGCTTCCGGTTTTCGTTTTTGAGAAACATGATTTCCGCAACCTGGGCAAATATCTTCTTCACCTGTATAGTAAACACCGCAATCAGAGCAATATGCCATGAAGATCACCTCTCCGGGAAGTCTTATTCCATTTATATGAGAAGAAAGATATTTTATTCCAGTAAAGGCTTAGAATCACAGGAAATCGCATGACCGTAATATGTTATAATAAAAAAAAATCTTGAGGCTTAGCATGAGAAAATTATGGGTGACCTTAAGTCAAAACCGCCGGTTTCGTATTATAATTTTGACTTTGCTGGTTTGTTTTTTTACCTTGTCGTTTATTCAATTATTTTCCACTACCACTTTTACTCTAAACTCACTGTCTTTTAAATTGCACAATAAGTTTTGCATCCAGGGCGGTACCATGATCGAAGTCCCGCCCATTGGCCGTTTATTTTTTGAATCTCATAAAACTCCCTGGCAATTTATAATTACTCTTGATGAAGTCGATTTTTCAGGTTTGGCTAAACAGTTAAACTCACTACCACCAAAACAGCAATGGTTAACTTTGCTTCAAAATGAAGTGAAATCAACCATGATGACTTTTTTTCTATCCGTTGTTATCTATGGCTTATTAGGAGGGGCTCTTGTATTATTGGTGCTCAGAGTGAAACCCTTATCCAAACTTTTTCTTTACGGGATGCTCTGTTCAACAGCCACGATAGTCATCTTAATTGCTACAACTATCATTTCTTATCAGCCAAAAGAAATTGAACACCCTCAATATCGGGGAGTCCTATCGGCTGCTCCCTGGGCTATGAATTTGGTAACAATGAGCTTAGAAAATATTGAAGTCATCGGAAACAATTTAAAAAAAATCTCTCAGGGGTTACCGATTTTATTCAAGCAAGCTGAAGATATGAAGAGCATGGGCGACAGCGCCCAAACGCGGCAATCAGATATTAAGGTTTTACATGTCAGTGACATTCACAATAACCCGGCAGCCTTTGATTTTATCAGTGAATTGATTTCAAACTTCAAAATTCAATTCATTATCGATACCGGCGACTTAACCGATTACGGAACCGAACTCGAGGCTAAAATTATTGATCGAATACCGGAACTTAAAGTGCCCTATGTCTTTATTCCCGGCAATCATGATTCACCGCTGATTATCAAACGCCTTATCCACACGAAGCATGTAATTATAGTGGCCAAAAAGGACCTGCAAATCTATGGACTAACCATTTCCGGTGCGGCCGACCCAGCCGCCAAAAATTATAATTCCGATGTAGCTCCTGCCGAAAAATATTTAGAAGCTGCAAAAGTGCTGAAAGAAAGAGTTTTTCGTGATGTTCAATTGCCTGATATCATTGCAGTCCACAACCGCAATCTCGCCAAGGATCTCATCGGCTCTGTTCCGGTCATACTCCATGGTCATGACCATCAATACAAACTCTCGGTGGAGAAAAAAACTGTTATTGATGATGCTGGAACCACCGGGGCTGCAGGAATGAGAGGTTTTGTCGATAAAGCCGTACCCTATAGCGCTTCAATACTTTATTGGAAAAAAGGTCCCCAGAATAAAATGACACTCCATGCAGTGGATTCCATAAAAATTAACGGCGGAGAAGGAACTCTGACGGTTGATCGCCGTACTTTTTGAACTTTTCTTCTGAAATATTTCCAAAAATGATGTAAGCCAAACAAACGTTGCCAAATGGCAGGATTTTTACAATTGTTTGTGGAAATTACAATTTGTGGGGAGCCATTTGTTGGAATTGGTTTCGGGAGGAAGGGAAATCCATGGAAAAAAGAATGCGGTATTTACTTTTAGCGCTGTCATTAACTGTTGTTTTACCCTTTGTAGCGCAGGCAGAAGATCTGAATTCCAATTTATTAAGTGCAGTTGCAAAAAATAAAGCTTCATTGGTTAAAAGTTTGGTGGGCAAAGGGGCGGATATCAATACCCGAGGGGACAATAATTGGACTCCTTTGATTATTGCGGCCGATAAGGGATTTGCTCCTATTGTAAAAATATTGCTGGACAAAGGCGCCGATCCGAATTTGCAAGATAATTATGGTTCCACTGCGTTAATTCATGCAGTGAACAATAAATATCTTCCGATTGTCGAAATGATCCTCAAAAACCCTCAAACCGACTTTAACCTTCGTACCATTGAGGGTTATACAGCCTTAATTTACGCCATCAAAATTAACAATCCTAGAATTATTCAATTTTTAGTCAATAAAGGGGCTAATATAAATCTTAGTTGTATTTATGCGGCCAAAAAAGGCGATACCGGTTTAATAGCCACTTTAAATAATAATTATCATGCCAACCTAAATGAACAAGATGACCAGGGTTGGACCCCTATATTATGGGCAGCCAAAAATGGTTATCCGGATGCCGTTAAATTTCTAATGGATAATGGCGCTGAAGTTGACTATGCCGCGATCAATGGGATTACCCCTCTGATAGCCGCCGCTTCCAGCGGAAATAAAGAAACTGTTCAAATCCTACTAAAAAAGGCCACGAATTATAAAGCTACCGACAATAGCGGTTGGAATGTATTATTATGGGAGTCAAAGCAAGGCCATGCTTCGAATATTTCACTGATTGTCGCCAAAGGTGCGAATGTCGACGTTCACGATCCAGAAGGATTTACTCCACTGATGGCAGCTTCGGCCGAAAATCATCCTGAAGCTGTGAAAGTACTATTAAATAACAAAGCAACTCTGAATATGGTGGACTCCAATAAATGGTCGGCTCTTTTTTGGGCTGTTTCCAAAGGCAGCAATGATGCCGCCAAACTACTAATGGATAATGGTGCAAATATAAACGGAACGGATAATCATGGCCGTACTCCATTAATGGTAGCCGCTAATCAAGGTAACATCGAGAACGTGCAGAATTTAATTTCCAAAGGGGTCAATCCCAATGCGGCCGATGAAAACGGTTGGACGGCTTTACACTTTGCCGTTCAGCAAGGCCATCAAGACATTTTGCAATTGTTGTTATCAAAAGGCGGGGATCCAAGTATCCGTGATAAAAAAGGGGATACGCCATTATTACTGGCAGCCAAAAACGGCCAATCCGATCAATTTAAAACCTTTATCTCTAGCGGAGTCAATCCAAACTCTCTTTTAATTGAGGCCGTTCGTCAAAAAGATTTTCCAACCCTAACAGCCTTATTAGGCCAAGGAGCCGATCCCAATGCCAAAGATTCTATCGGTACCCCCGCTTTGCTACTGGCGGTCAAACAAAATCAGAGCCAAATCGTCCAGGCTTTAATTGAAAAAGGAGCCATGGTCAATGTAAAGGATAGTGACGGCGATACCGCTCTTATTCTAGCATCAATGTACGGTTATCGGGATTTAGTGCCTATCTTGTTAACCTCTGGTGCGGATGGGAATATTCAGGGTCGGGGAGGTTGGACTGCCCTAATGTGGGCAATCCAAACAGGCGCTGTTGATATCGTCCAAAAACTGGTTGATTGTCATCCGGATTTCAATTTGAAGACTGAGAAATCGGGATGGACCGCTTTGATAATTGCTGCCAAATGCGGCCAAGTGAAGGCGTTGAAATTACTTGTTGAAAATCACTCACCTATCAATACCAATGATAAGGATGGAGATAATGCATTAATCATCGCTATCCTTTATCAAAGGTCCGATGTGGTTCAATATTTGATGGATAATGGCGCCGAAGTAAACTCCATACGCCAAGATGGCTCATCAGCCGTCATGCTGGCCAGTTTTAAGGGCGACATTTCCACCGTAAAAATACTACTTAGTAAAAAACCGGATCTATCTCTGCGCAATCACGACGGTTATACAGCTTTGAATGCAGCTGGTCACTACCCGGAGATTGTGAATATACTTAAAAACGCCGGAGCGAAAGAATAAAAAGTTATGATACGACAGTCGCATCTTTACTGCGTTTAGCCATTCTTTCCCGTTCGCTCCTATCCAGGATCTTTTTACGCAAGCGGATTGAATTTGGAGTAACCTCAACGAGTTCGTCCTCTTCAATGTATTCCATGGCCTGCTCCAAAGTAAAGGTCCGTGGCGGAGTCAAACGGATCGTTTCGTCGGAAGTGCTAGCCCGCATGTTGGTTAGATGCTTTTTCTTACAGACGTTAACATCCAAATCGCCCTCCCGGGAATTCTCACCTACAATCATCCCGGCATAAATCTTATCTATCGGGCTGATAAATAACGAACCACGTTCCTCAACATTATGAATCCCATAAGTTGTCGCTTCTCCGGTTTCAAAAGCGGTTAAAACCCCGCGATGCCGGGTAGCGATTTCACCCTTCCAAGGCCCATAATGATCAAACATATGGTGCATAATTCCTTCACCTTTAGTGTCAGTTAAAAATTCGGAACGGAATCCAATCAAACCTCTAGCCGGGACCAAAAACTCCAGTTTGACATTTTTCTCTCCGGCCGGTTGCATATTAATCATTTCAGCACGGCGGCTGCCTAGATTTTCAATAGCCCTACCTGAAAACTCCTCAGGAAGGTTCAGAAAAAGGCGTTCATAAGGTTCGCAAAGTTCACCTTTAATCCTTTTTAAAATAGGCCTGGGTTTAGAGATTTGAAGTTCATAGCCTTCGCGGCGCATTGTTTCAATTAAAATCCCGAGGTGTAATTCGCCTCGGCCCGATACTTCAAATGAGTCCGCCGAATCGGTTTCAGCGACCCGCAGGCTGACATTGGTTTCTGCTTCCTTAAACAAACGCTCCCGAATATGACGAGAGGTGACATATTTACCCTCTTTACCGGCGAACGGACTATCATTGACTATAAAATTCATGGTTAAGGTCGGTTCATCTACAGTTAATAAAGGTAACGGGGACGGGTTTTCAGGGTCGCTGACGGTTTCACCGATATTGACTTGACCAAGTCCCGCTATGGCAACAATATCCCCCGCAGAAGCTTTTTCAACTTCTTTCCGTTTTAACCCTTCCCACATCCATAGTTTACCGATTTT
>JAEZKW010000052.1 GCA_023415375.1 Bacillota bacterium | reverse complement strand
AAGAAAAAAAATAAGAAATAAAGATCTTAGAAGTAGAGAAAGCTATCTCCGAGATACAAAAGGTTACGTTTGAGATAGAAAAAGCTCCTTTGAGGTAAAAACAGCTCATTCTGGAAAGGGATTAGGTTGGCCGCCGGTAGTTTCCTTAAGTTCGAAGGCGATTGTTTGCAGAGATCATGAGTCACGCTTAAATAATTATTTTGTCAATTTTCCCTACCTGGGCCACCCAGTAATCGTCGCGCCTATACGCGAAAAATCCCATTAATCCTAGGCTATAAATCAATTCATCCTGCCCCTTCTTTGTTTCATCCGGGCACAATCGAAGAGTTCCAGCATTTTCGGTCTTCCGGAGTTAACTTGACATTCAGTTGTTTCATCAGTTCCCGCGGCTCTTCCCCAAGCTCCGGTATTCCGGATCATGAACGGTGATTTCGTCATGGATTTGGTATAGGCAGTCGAAGATGAATTATATTTAAATCGACAATATTGGTACTGACAGATCCCTATATCGATTCCAAGGAATACTTTTTCCATGATGACCTTTTAACCTTCCTTTAATAACTCTTTACGATTTCTTAGTAAATCAACAAACGCTTCCAGCCTGATTTGATTATTTACCCATCCCATCTGTTCATCTAGTGATAAGGATAATATCGGAAAGTCCAAATCTCTGACCAGAGCCGGAATAATAGTTTGAGTTACCAGTTCTGGCATACAGCCGAACGGCAGCAAGTGGATGATTCCATTAAAGCCCATTCTTTTGAATTTTAGGATATAACCGATATTTACTTTTTCATGACCTCCAACGTTATTTTCAAGGTACCTATCGGTTTGGCGCAACAATTGTCGCGGCGGAAAGATGCAATGATTTATCCAGTTGGAGATATATTGATTGCGAACGACTTCAACTCCGAGCTTCGCCAATCTTTCTTCTATTTCATTATTAGCGCAGCTCTCCATCACCAAATAAATCTCGCCGACCAAACCCACTTTTAGAACCTCTCGTTCCTTGATAATGGGTATTCCATCAATGATTTGGCCGGTTTCTTTTAAAACTATCCTTAACTCTTTCAGATTATTACAGTTCTCTAAGAGGTGCTGAATCTCTACCCACTTTCGACTACAAGTCCCTTGGACTTGCTCATATGGGCGTAAATGATTAATTTTCTTTTGAAGGTAATCGCTGGCATAAATAAGCCGGACCACCAGATTTAATGTACGGACAACCTCCGGGAGCGGCGTCCGATTTCCAAGTTCCCGACATTGCCGTAAAAAGCCCTGGAAATCTTCGGACGGGGCATCAAAGACCATTACCTTGACCTCGTAACCTAATTGGTGTAAAATTCGCTCGCTTAAATTACCGTAATAAACCGCCCGGCAAGCGCCGATAAAACCTGTAGTGACAATAACTTCTGCTCCCAGTTTCAATGCTTCCAGATAACTGCCTAGTATAACTTTAAACGGAAAACAGATGAACTCCGGGCTATATTTCGTACCTAACTCAATTGTTTTTTGGCTCGGCCGCGGCGGCATAATCACCTCATGGCCCAGCCGTTCAAAGAGCTTTTTGTATATGAACACCGGACCCATATAGGGGAAAGTGATTTTCAAATCGCCTTGTCCTCCTTAAGAACAGAAAGCATATCGACGAAAGCTTCCAGGCGGGTGCCTAAATGCCCGTCTTCCATATGCTCGTCCAGATTAATCTGTAATAAAGGCTTTTGTTCCTTACCGGCTTCACTACTGAGAATTTCGGTAGCCACAGAGTCCGGTCCACAACCAAAAGTAGTAACGTAAATAACTCCATCAATTTTTGAGTCCTCAAAAAAATGAAGCCCCGCTCCAAGCAACATCCTGCCGAAGTTCCAAAACAACGGTCTTTTTAACCTGGCTAAATTCTGTTCAATCCGATCAGGGTCCACCATCTCCCAGGTAATTATGTTGACTCCAAGTTCAGCAAGCTTGTTCACGATTCCTTTGCTGATGAAAGGATCGTAAAGGCTATAAGCATAACCCAGCATTCCGATGGTAAGACGCACTTCCGATCGTCTCGTTTTCTGCTGGCCGGTTGCTTCTGGAAGAGTTATCTTCTGCCCCCGACAATTGGAGAGAATCCTTTCCCAGCATTCATTCGCTTGTCCTGCTGCAACTCGCATTTGCCTTAAAACAGCCGGACTTAGGGCCGGAAATTTGGTGATCCGTAACTGCAGACCATTACAGATAATCTCTGGGGAAAACAACTGTTCTTTTCCGAGGCCCGTCGTATAGCGGACGATCTCCGGCAACCCGATTAATTTGGGGCAAAAATAATTACGCGCTCGCGCGAACTTCCCTTGTGCAGTCATCCTGGGCAACAGTATTTGATCAACCCCTTTGTTAACGAGATTAAGGACATGCCCAATAAACACCTTAACGGGAATGCAAAACTCATGCGGGAGAAGCCGGCCCCCTTGATCAGCAATTTCCTTGGTGCTCTCATCGGATGATACCGCTTCCATTCCAGAAAGGGTTATAAATTGATACCAGTAGGCACGATGGTATGCCGCAAATAACGTACCGGGAATCCCAATTTTCATTATTTTCCCATCCATTTCAAAATTGTCAACCTAAAAGCTTGCATTGCACCTAAAAGGTAATCCCATATATTCACTCCATGCATAACGTTATTATGGTTATTTTTACTAAAATTAAAACTTATAAATTTAGACGCTTTTCTGTTGCCATTTTTCTTACAACCAATAACTACGAACAAGTAACCAATTTTACCTGTTATTAGCCGGTATATTTAATTTGAGAAGTTATTAAAATACTTTTTGTTATTTTTAATTGAGTGGGAGTTTAAATTTAAATATGAAAGTTATTGGCATTCCCAGAGCGATGTCTTATTATTATTTATACCCTTTCTTTAAAGCGTTGTTTGAAAACGTGGGTGTTCAGTTAATACCTTCAAAACCAACCACCAAAGCTACACTTACAAAAATGTCGGCTTGTCCCACAGATGAACCTTGTCTGGCCGTCAAATTATTCTTTGCCCATGTCCAGGAATTAGTGGAATCAAATTGCGACTTTATTTTTTTGCCAAAACTAATTTCCGTGGAAAAAGGGAATTATTGTTGCCCAAAATTTATAGGTATACCGGAAATGGTAAGAAATACCTTTGTTCTTGACCAAAGAGGACTTTTTCCCCGAATTGATTTCAACCATCCTCAAAATATGGTAAATGATTTATCTCAAATGATTTCCAAACTGAGTCCAAAGACAAAGCGGATTCCCCAAATCATCCGAAACGCTTGGAGGTTCCAGGAAGAGTTTGCGAGATTACCTGTTTTTGAAGAATTAACAACTGTGGAGGCTTATCAAAGTTTGCGCATGGGCGGGCGCGCCAATCATTATCACACCATTAAAAACAAAAAAGTTAATTCCGATTTGGGAAATCCTACCATTGGTTTAATCGGTCACCCGTATGTTCTATATGAATGGATGAGTCATAATTTAGTCGATCATTTACGATCTTGTGGTAAAGTCATAACTCCGGAAATGATTGACCGACAATTGATAAAGAAGCATCTTAACAAAATCTACGAAGGTTACCAGCTGTGGAATTTTGAAGCCCAAATGTTAGGGGCAGCTTTATATCTTATCGAAAACCGTCTCGTGAATAAATTAATTCTGGTGGGTTTATTCGAATGCGGACCGGAATCAATCATCGAACCATACATTGAAGAGGCTTCCGAGAAATTCGGCGTGCCTCTTTTAAAACTGTTTTTGGATGATCAAACCGGGGAGGCAGGTCTGCAAACCAGGATTGAGGCATTTATGGATACTGAGGCTCAAACTTTTGTTATCGATAACAAACCTTCAATCAATTATTTAATCGAAAAACCAATTGAACCGGTCGTCGGCTTTCCTTCCATGGGCCAGCTCGACATCGTCATGAATACAATTTTAAGGGATTGTAACGTGAAACTTATTCCCACTCCCGGATTAACCCGGAATGCTATTGAACGCGGAAAAGAATTGGCTCCTGAATATATTTGCCTGCCACTTGCTGCAACTTTAGGGCAAATGATTCAAATGCTTGATTTAGGCGTTAACCGTATATTAATGG
>JAEZKW010000347.1 GCA_023415375.1 Bacillota bacterium | reverse complement strand
GGCTGCAACATATCGATATCATTCCTCACCCGGACGCCATTTTGAACGACTACCCGCCCAGGAACTCCAACGACCGTTGTATTGGGAGGCACATTTTGTAGAACGACCGCCCCTGCTCCGATTTTGGCATTATCACCGACTTGAATCGAACCCAGCACTTTAGCGCCGGTTGAAACCATCACGCCGTTACCGATAGTTGGATGGCGTTTCCCTTTTTCCTTACCGGTTCCGCCCAAGGTTACACCCTGAAAAAGCGTCACATCATCACCGATTTCAGTGGTTTCACCAATAACGACTCCCGTACCGTGGTCTATGAAAAAACGCCTGCCGATTATGGCTCCCGGATGGATTTCGATTCCAGTAAAAAATCGACTCATTTGCGAAAGTAGACGGGCTAATAAAAAATGACGACGTCGGTAAAGATAATGCGCCATACGATGGGCAATTAGAGCATGAATACCCGGATAACAAAGCAGGACTTCCATCCACGACTGAGCAGCCGGATCGCGCTCAAAGACTGTTTGAATGTCTTCTTTAATGTGTTTTAGCATACATTTCCTTCTCCTGCTTCTTGATTGCACCCATGCTTGGGCACACAAATAAAAACCTTCATCTCTATTTCCAGAGACGAAGGTTTCCTTCGCGGTTCCACTCTGATTGAGTAATTTCAAGGATTACCCCAACTCAAGACTGCTGTAACGGGCTACCCGGGCGAAGTTTTGCTTCACCACTCCAGGGCGCATCATTCACTGCCGATAGGTAGTTGCACCACCCTACCCTCTCTGAAAACAAGCCTGTGAATTTGGTTCCCCATCAACGTTTTAAAAACGGTCCGTAAATTAGATTCCTTATTACCGTTTTAATTATCTTATATTATATAGAAATGGTTCCCCAAAAGTCAACCAAATTCAAGGCAAATTGATCGAACCCGCACAATTTAACGATTGAATCAGCTATTAGCATTTGGCTATTAGCGATTATTAATATAAAGACTATCCATTTAGCTAAAGGCCGAAAGCCGGTAGCCAAAAGCTATCGCCGGTTTAGTTCGCTCCAAAATTCGGGCATCTCGGCCTGAATAAATGCCACCAACTCATGATCACCGATTACCGTTTCACGGCCGTTAGCATATTGCTGATCGACCCAATCCTTTAATTTCAAAAGCTGAGGGTCTCGCTTTTCCAATTTGCGATCTTCTCTGAGATTAAAATAACTGTTTACCCAGTGGGCGATTCCAGCGGCGCCTGAATGCTCGTTTACAGCCACAACCACTTTCCGGTTCAATAACTTCTCAGTATTGAAGATGTTATAAATCTCCTCGTCCTTCAAAAGTCCGTCAGCATGAATCCCTGAACGAGTAAAATTAAATTCCTTACCAATCAGCGGAGTCATGGGCGGTACTTGATAACCGACTTCTCTAGCGTAATACTCTGCAATTTCGGTAATTACTGTTGTATCCATACCATCGAGCGTACCCCGTAAGGAAGCGTATTCAAAAACCATCGCTTCCAACGGACAATTTCCGGTCCGTTCACCAATACCTAATAAGGTAGTATTTACACCGGCACAACCATAAAGCCACGCCGTTCCGGCATTCGATACCGCTTTATAGAAATCATTATGACCATGCCATTCCAGTTGTTCACTGGGAACACCTGCATGATGCCACAAACCGTAAATAATCCCCGGAACACTCCGCGGCAAAGCAACCCCAGGATAATTGACTCCAAAACCCAAGGTATCACAGGCCCGGACCTTAATTGGGATCTTCGTCTCTTCCTGTAACTTCATTAATTCCAAACAAAACGGTACGACAAAACCATAAAAATCAGCCCTGGTGATGTCTTCCAAATGAACCCGGGGAATGACTCCTATCTCCAAAGCGCTTTTCACAATAGATAGAAATTGCTCCATTGCCTGTTTTCGGGTCATTTTAAGTTTTTTGAAGATATGGTAATCGGAGCAACTGGCTAAAATACCGGTTTCTTTTAAGCCCATCTCCTTAACCAACAGAAAATCTTCTTTGACAGCCCGAATCCAACCCGTAATCTCCGGATATTTAAGCCCTAGATCCATACACTGGGTGAGGGCTTCTTTATCTTTAGCGCTATATAAAAAGAACTCACTCTGGCGAATAATCCCTTTTGGACCGCCCAAACGACTCATCAACTTAAAAATATCGACGATTTGTTTAACCGTATAAGGTTCGCGAGCCTGCTGCCCATCCCGAAAGGTTGAATCCGTAATCCAAAGCTCCTCCGGAGGACGCATCGGTACATGCCGATGATTAAAAGGCACCTTCGGTACTTCTTCATAATTAAACAAATAACGATACAAATGGGGTTCTGAAACATCCTGCAACGAATATATATATTCGGTTTGTTCGAGGGTGTTACTGCCTTTATTAAACTTTAACAAAAAGCTCACCTCTACCCAATTTAAATTGAATCAAATTATTCAACATGATCCTACCCAATCCTTTTGAAAGAAAGCATGAATTATGTATACATATAAATATTCAATTCTTATTGCAGAGGATTCATTTACCATAATGTATCGACAAGAAATTTTTATTACGAATTAATATTTATCGGCATGTATTTTTATAAATCGGAGCGGTCCTTTTTAGCGAAATAATGATATTAAAAAACAAAACCCGTCATATGACGGGTTCTCTTTTATTTCGTAGTTCTTCTTTTTCTTGCTGCCTCGGACTTTTTCTTTCTCCGTACACTTGGCTTCTCATAATGCTCGCGCTTTCTAACCTCAGCCAAAATGCCGGAAACCTGGCATTGTCTTTTAAAACGCCGTAATGCGCTATCTAAAGTTTCATTTTTACCAATCTTAACTTCAGCCACATATTTCCCTCCCCTCCACTGCTACCTACCTCGTAACCCCGACCGCAGTGTCCGGTTCGAATATAACATCACATTCAATTATTATACTATATATGCCTAAATACTGTCAACCTTTAGCCAGGGGGCCAAGCAAGTTTTCGACCGGCTACAATATGCCAATGAAGATGCGGCACAGCTTCACCAGCATCACTTCCGTAATTCACAATCACTCGAAAACCGTTTTCCCGTAATCCCATATTCTGCGTAACATCTTGAATTCCTTTAATGATAGCCTGACCAAGATTTTCTTCCAGTATCGTAGGATCGCAAATATTGTCAACATGACGTTTTGGAATCACAAGTAAATGAACCGGGGCGGCTGGTACGATATCTTTAATTACGATAATTTGGTCATTTTCCAAAACGACCTGGCTAGGTATTTCTTTTTGAATAATCTTACAAAAAATACAATCCGACATCTTTCTTGGCTCCTTTTTTGCTCATTTCGACTTTATTTCCAAAAATCCTGCTTTTCTTAACATAAACTACCCATTAGATGATCATTTTTTTGATTATCGATGGTTACTGTTTGTAATTTATTTTTAAGATCATCTTCGCTATCCACAATCACTCTCAAGTATTCTCCCGATAATCCGCTCCATCCTTCAGCAACTTTTTCCTCAAAAAGAACTCTAACATTTTTACCTAAAAAGAGCCGGGAAAAGGAATTTGCCGAATTTAAAGCGATTTGTTGTATTCTTTGACTCCGTTCTTCCTGAATCTTTTTTAAAACTTTACCTGGCATCGTTGCAGCCGGTGTTCCGCTGCGAGGCGAAAACCGAAAAACATGAACTCTGCTGAATTGCTGTTCCTCAACAAAATGACAGGTATCCTCAAAATCTTGATCATTTTCGCCAGGGAA
>JAEZKW010000370.1 GCA_023415375.1 Bacillota bacterium | reverse complement strand
GAAAATGTATACTAAATGCTTCGTTATCAATCCGCGGGTTAATCGTGTTCTTTGAACACGCACACACGGCTGGTTAAGTACCATCCGGTTAAAACCGGATCAAAAAAATTTGGCAGGTTGTGATTTTAGGTTTTAACCCCATTCATGGGGTTTGCTTTATAGCAGCCGTGTGTTTTAACACGCGGGTTGGCAATCATCGGATAACAAATAGCAATTATTGGCAACATAACCTGACGACATTGTCCCCTTCCCCCGTGAAGACGGTATTTTCCGGCGGTTTCAGGTGGAAGGGGAATATTGAGCTTTGGAGTCAAAAAAATTGAATTTTCGAGGGTAAGCAAATGGGTCAAGAGAATATGGATTGTTTTGGATGAGAGTTCAATAAGAATTGTATCAGGCAGGGTTTATTGGATATATGTGGAATTATATTATGAAAATTTATATAAAATTTTGGCCGTTTTGAAAATGAGTTCATCTCTATATATGATAGATGTCGACAATGAAACCCATGTTATTTCATAAACGACATGATGTTGTATAAGGTCATAACAGTTTCCTATAAATACATATGGCGGTAATGCGATATAGGCAAGAGATGGATGGAAATGTACGCCCATATCAAGATTTTTGATGCCAAGATGAAATATCCGATTTATAAACCAGCTTTGGTGATTTGGAGGATCATAATGCTAGCATTCAAATCGTTGTTAAATTATCCAAAAGGTACACTTGAATCCATTCTTATTGAGGCATATGCACCTTTCCATGAATGTTATCCGGAATACAGTGAAGAAAACTTTAAAAGTTTTAATGAATGTGATACCTTCTTTTATGAAAATCCTGAAATCGGTGAAAACTGTAGCTTTGTTTCTGAATATGAAGCTATAATAGCTGGAATGTGTTGTTGGGATCCTAGGCAAAGTCCAATTGTCATCATAGGGCATAATTGTATTCTGCCAAAATCGAGAGGTAAAGGACTTGGAACATATCAGATGATGATGACTCTCAATCATTTGAAAGATAAAGGATTTACTAAAGCCAAAGTATCTACTGGGATAATGGATTATTTTATACCTGCTCAAAAAATGTATGAATCAGTCGGATTTAAAGAAGTAAGCCGAGATAATCCAAATACGTCAAACAAAATAATGTTGCATAATCTCGTATATTATGAAATGGAATTGTAGTAAGGAGAGAGGATAATGGTTGTAAAAAGAATTGGATAAAGACCTTATTAGATGCTTAAATGATGAAGAAATTAGATCATTAATTTTGGGTGGAAAATTATGATTCACCTGCTTATGGCAGTATTCTTTAGCGTTTCCTCTTTGGGTTTAGCCAACGCAATCCTGGCTTACTTAGTTTACAAACGGTGGAATGGGAAGCTTTATAAACACCAGTTTTTATTTTTGATGACAGCTTTTTTCTATTCCATAAGTCAGTTTGTTGCCGCGTATAGCTGTTATGTGAGGCTGATTCCGGGCTATTTCCTCATGCCCTTATTCGGTAATTTATTAATGGCGCCGTTATTATATTTGGCGTTTTCATTTATTTACCGGTTGGTTGGGGTTGAACCATCGAAGATTTCTATCTTACTGATGATTGTTTGGGCGTTATTTTACCCACTGGTATTTATAATGTGGGTTTGGCAACGTGTATTGGTTTTCTATACGCTTGTTTACGCTTATTCACCGTTTTTAATATTTTTGGTTATTTTAATTATTTTACTTTACCATTATCGGGGGATTGTCAATCCCGAAATCAAAAAATTCGTCCGCACCATCATTGTGTTAATCGTTTTATCTATCCCTTTGATTATTTTGGAGATTTTCATTCATCGTTATATAGAAACAGCATTGTATTATAAATATCCTGTAACCCTACTCTTTTTCCTGGGATTTAACCTCGCCAATCTATCGTTTCTGATCCGGGCCTTTTTACAATCGCCGGATCATACCGTCAATTCTGCCCGGGATATGCCTGGGTGGTTTTATAAAAAGTACCATCTTACCAAACGGGAACAGGAAGTGCTTTCATTATTGCAGCAACGATACGGTAATCGGGAAATTGCCGAACAATTATTTATTTCCATTCCTACTGTTAAGTTTCATATTCAAAACATTTACCTTAAAATCGGAGTGAACGACCGGGTAAAGCTGTTAAGATATTTGGAAGAAATTTTAATTGCAAATCCTCAGGAAGATAATCATCCGTTTCGTTAAGATTTGAGATAGCTCCTTTTTAACGCAAGTTTTGAATCTTTCCAGTGCCCAGTTTAAAAACTATACCAAAAGGATAGTATCTTATTGGCGCTTTTATGGTAGTTTATGATAGATTTATTAATATTAATTGAAAAGGAGCTAAAAATGAATCACAAAATTATTGGTTTGCTTTTTTTAATTTATATAGCTATTTCAAGCTTAAGCTTGAATACGGCTTGTCAAGCCGGGTCACCTGATCTTGCTCAATTACTTTCTTATCATGCTGATAAGCCTTTCAATCAAAAGGTGGTTGATACTCAAGAAAAACAAGATATAATCATCCGGAAACATCGTATTTGACAGCATAGAAGGACAAAAACAGACCCGGGCCTATTTGGTTCTCCCAAAAACAGCAGCCGGGCCGTATGCAGGAATTCTTTTCGTGCATTGGTATGCGCCGGGATCATCACATTCAAACCGCACAGAGTTTTTAAACGAGGCCCAAGAGTTGGCAGGCCAAGGTGTCATTTCGCTGTTAGTTTCCACAATGTGGTCAGACCCCCAATGGTTTTATGAGCGAAAAAGCGCCGAAGATTACCAAAATTCACTCAAACAAACGATTGAATTACGAAGAGCGCTTGATATTCTTCTTGCTCAGCCCAATGTCGATCCCAAGCGCATCGGTTATGTAGGCCATGATTTTGGGGCGATGTTCGGGGCGACACTGGCGGGAGCGGACTTCAGGCCAAAGGCTTATGTGTTGATCGCCGGTGTGGGACACTATTTTGATTGGTATGGGTTTGGTGCGGCTGATGAGATACCTCAAGGCGAGGCGTTAAATAAATATCGTAACGATTTTAGCAGTATCGATCCGGTGAATGCGCTTAAAACCGCCAAAGCCAGCTTTTTCTTTCAATTTGGCGAAAATGATAGTTACACGTCACGAAATGATTTTACTGAGTTTTATAATGCTGCGCCTAATCCTAAACGAATCGCGACATATCCATCAGGTCATGAAATGGCCGCTGGGAACATTAAACAGGACCGTGACGTCTGGCTGGCTGAACAGCTTGGATTAGCGGCTGGTAAATAAATCCGTTTTGGAAGTTTAATCTTGTTTTTTAATGTGACATACCCAGACTGTTTTGGTTGAATGTAAACGCAAGATATGATTAATAGTTATCCTCACCGCTTCTCGGTCAGGAAGCTGATTTTATGGAAGTTTTCCAACCGATTCATATTGAACGACTAATTTTAAGAGAGTTTGAAGAAAAAGATTTGAATGAAATTCATGATTATTTATCGGACCCGGATGTACTTCAATTCATGATCCATGATATTGCGAACTACGAAGGTTCATATTAGCATATTTAAAAAGGTTTTTGCAGTTTCAGAAAGATGAACCTCGTTTGTACATACGATTTGCCATCATATTAAAGAATAATTGTTTCCTAATTGGTGAATGTGGAATAAACATGCCCAATTACTTACATAAAGAAGGCGAGATTGTTTATCGGTTAAGAAAAAAATATTGGGGAAACGGATATGCCTCTGAAGCTGCAAAAAAAGTAATAGAGTTTGGATTTATTCACTGGGGATTACATCGAATTGAAGCGATGTGCGATGCCAGAAATGCTGCATCTATTAAAGTTCTCGAAAAAATTGGGATGAAGAAAGAAGGCTGTCTACGAGAACATAGATGAATAAAGGAAAGGTGGAGAGATTCACTCGTTTTTTCGATTTTAGAAAATGAATTTAGTTCTTAAAAGAGATTTAAGTGTTTGCCGTCCTTAGCTTTTCATTGGATTCGTCCGGAGGTTCGATATGAAAAAACCCATAAATTATTAAAAGAAGGAGCATTCCTGGCTGTATTTGGATATAAGGCAGATAAGACCTTAGAAATAGCCAAGAAAATATGGGATATGTCTTCAGTAAAGTACTAAAGATGTTATATAATGTAAATAATTAAGTTTAAGGAATGATAAACATGGTGCAAGAAATAAATAACGTCGAGATAAAAAATATTGTTAACCAAATAATTCAGAAATTCCCTGCTAGAGAGATTTTCCTTTTTGGTTCATATGCCTCTGGAAACTACCATGAAGAAAGTGATATCGATTTGTGTATTGTAACGAATCAAGAAGGAAGAAAACTTGATCTTTTAAGACAGGTGAGGAGAATTATTGCTCCGGTGGCCAATAAACCTGTTGATTTGGTCGTATATAATGCAAACGATTTTAATGTGAGGTCAAGTTTAAGTACTACATTTGAATTTAAAATTAAAAATGAAGGGATAAAATTATATGAAAAATCTTGATGTGGCCAATGAATGGTTTAAAATGGCTGAGATTGATTTTGAGTCGGCTAAATTTTTGTTGAATATGAAGCCTGCACCCCTTGAAATTATCTGCTACCATTGTCAACAATGTGCAGAAAAATATTTGAAGGGGTTTATTGTTTTTAA
The DNA here is from genome assembly GCA_023415375.1 of Bacillota bacterium. Lineage (GTDB taxonomy): Bacteria > Bacillota > UBA4882 > UBA8346 > UBA8346 > UBA8346. The sequence goes on along the minus strand of JAEZKW010000370.1, from coordinate 521 downwards.
TGGGGGGTCAACATCTAAGACTCACGACTTAGTAATATTGAATAAAATTTGTAAAACGTATAGTGACAATTTTAAAGAAATAGAAAATGAGTGTCTTGAATTGACCGATTATGGAGTACAAATAAGATATCCTTTTCATTTTGAAGTGGAAGAACACGATGCTTTTAAAGCAATTGAAAGTACACAAAAAATTATTGAGCTGATAAAAAAAGAATCAATCGAATCTAATGGATAAAAGCTTTAGAGGAGTATAATAATGGTATTCATTAAAAGAAACGAAATAAAAGTATTTTTAAATCCGGGGTTTGAATCACACCAATTGATTTTTCCTGAGAATTCTTCAAGTTTTATGAGAAGATGGGATTTGTAGAGGACTTAGAACAGAATGATATTAAAGATGAAATTACTTGGATGACAAGAATAATTTGATTTTAGGGTAAAACTGAAAGAGACGGTCTTCCAGGCTGCCGGGTTAAACTGGGAGGTATTTGTAATGGTTAATAAACGAAGTTTAGTCTTAT
>JAEZKW010000341.1 GCA_023415375.1 Bacillota bacterium | reverse complement strand
AAATAGTGCCATAACAGGTGAGCAAAGATCAGGAGGTGGGGCTTCAAACAATTCCGGTTCCTTGACTGCATGGAGGATTACTACAATAATTTTAAAGGAGAGGTTGAGTATTATGAAAAGATTTTTACCGTTGATTTTATGTATCGCTTTACTTGGCAGTGTGGCCGTGGCTAAAGGTGGCAAAAGATTTGCCTATTCCCCTTCTACATTGAATAATCCCTTTTTCAGCGTGATTACTGACGGTCTCAAATCCGTTATTAAAGCTCACGGCGACGAGTTAATTGTCCTTGATCCTCAATATGACCAGGCCAAACAGATTTCACAGATTGAAGATCTGGCTGCACAGAAAATTGACGCCCTGTTTCTGATACCGGTTGACGCCAAAGGGGTTAAAAACGCTCTAGACTCCTGTAAGAAAGCAAATATACCGGTGATTAATATCGACACCGAAGTTTATGACCGGAACCTGATTGCTACGGGAATTGTTTCGGATAATTACTTGGCCGGAGTGCTTTGTGGCAAAGATATGGCCCAAAAATTCCCCAAGGGCGGCAAAATTGCAATTATCGATTTCCCAATTGCTCAAGCTTGTATTGACCGTGTCAACGGCTTTTTAGAAGGTCTAGGCAAGAAAAAGAGTCTCTTCAAAATCGTTGCTCAACAAGATGGCAAGGCAAGTCTGGAAGCCTCGATGCCTATCGCCGAGAACATTCTCCAAGGGAATCCTGATTTGAATGCCTTTTTCTGTATCAATGATCCGACCGCTCTTGGCACGATTGCCGCTTTAAAAGCCGCTGGCAAGAACGGTAAAATTAAGGTTTGGGGTGTTGATGGTTCACCGGATGCAAAGAAAATTTTGGGCAGCGGCGATTTAGAGATGACAGTGGCCCAATCCCCGATTAATCTTGGTAAGACCGGCGCCCAAAAAGCTTATGACATTTTGAGCGGTAAAAAAGTTGCAAAACACATACTGGTTCCGACATTTGCCATTACTCCAGCCAATGTGAAACAATACGGAATTAACGGCTGGCAATAAGATTAACTAAGCTGCTCAGGTTCTCTTAAAGGATCTGAGCAGCAGTAATAGCATTAATTTGTAGAAAAACAATATTTAAGGAATTGTATTATCGGCTTTTTCAGGGTAACCATTTCCAAAATTTTTTGAAATCGGGTGGTTTGATGGATGCAATTTTACTACAAATGAAGAATATCAGCAAAAGCTTTTCGGGCATCAATGTCCTTAAAGGGATTGATTTTGAATTAAATTCAGGTGAAGTTCACGCGATTCTTGGTGAAAACGGCGCCGGCAAATCGACCCTCATAAAAATCCTAGGGGGTATCCATCATGCCGATACCGGCAAGATTATCATCAATGGAACGGAAAGAAAAATCAACGATGTGCGCGCCGCCCGCGCCAGCGGGATCAGCATCATCCATCAGGAAATTGTATTGGTTCCATACCTTTCAGTCGCCGAGAATCTTTTCCTGGGGCAGGAAAAACATAGTCACATCGGACTGTTGGATAAAAAGAAAATGTTGACTGAGGCTCAAGGGATGTTCGATTCTTTCGGACTTGAAATTGATGCCGGTAATATGGTAACTGAGCTGACAATTGCCCAAAGACAGCTGGTGGAAATTGTAAAGGCGGTTTTTTTCAATGCACGTATCATTGTAATGGATGAACCTACTTCTTCATTGTCCGAATTTGAAGTTCAGAAGTTGTTTGTGACAATTCAACAATTAAAAGCAAAAGGTGTCGGGATAATTTACATTTCCCATAAACTTTCCGAACTGTTTCAAATATCCGACCGGGTTACCGTACTCCGCGACGGCCATCGGATTGCAACCAAGAAGCTTACGGAAACGACGACCGATGACTTAATAACGATGATGGTTGGACGGGAACTAAAGGAGTTTTATACCAGGACGTTTAACACCCCTGGAGATATTGTGTTGGAAGTCAAAGGCCTCCGCCGTAAAAATGTCATCGCGGATGTTTCCTTCTCCGTGAGAGCGGGCGAGGTGATTGGATTTTCGGGTTTACTGGGCGCGGGGCGTTCGGAGATTATGCGGGCGATTTTCGGTTTGGACCCTCTTGACAGCGGGGAGATCTATCTGAAAGGGAAAAAAGTTGTAATATCCAATCCCAGGGATGCGATTAAATTGGGGATTGCTTTTGTTCCCGAAGATCGTAAAAAAGAAGGATTGGTTCTTGAGAACACTTTATTGTTTAATATGACATTGTTGGTATTATCAAAAATAATGCGTTTATTGCGGATCAATACACAAAAACGCAATCAAATTATTGAAAATTACATCAAACGATTTTCCATAAAAACTTCTTCCCAATATCAGATTGTAAGCAGCCTAAGCGGCGGCAACCAACAGAAAGTACTCATCGCGAAATGGCTAGCAATTGAACCTTGCGTACTCATTCTTGATGAACCGACCCGAGGGGTGGATGTTGGGGCAAAGGCTGAAATATATGATATCATCAATAATCTCGCTAAAAGCGGCGTCGCCGTAATCCTCGTTTCCTCGGAATTACCGGAAATAATCAATATGTGCGACAGGGCTTATGTTGTTTGTAAGGGTAGAATTTCCGGACATCTGGAGCGAAGTGAATTTTCTCAAGAAAAAATTATGACCTGCGCAACGGAGGCACACTATGTCAAATAATTTAAATTCAGCCGGGAAATTCAACATCCTTTACCCGGTAAAAGACTTTTTTAAAAGAAATTTGGGAATCTTGTTGGGGTTGTTCGTATTATGCTTTGTTCTCACACTTAAATCGCCTTTTTTCCTTACCTCGGATAACATGTTCAACGTGTTGCGCCAAGTATCCACCAACTCCAATATCGCATTGGCGATGACTTTGGCGATTATTATCGGCGGGATCGATCTTTCCGTAGGAGCCGTGGTCGCCCTGGCGGGAACTTTAGCAGCAGGATTTATTACCAATCAGCATTTAAGTGTAACGACTGCCATTTGCCTGGCCATGATGATCGGCACCCTCATCGGTTTATTGAATGGATTAATTATTGCTTATGGTAAAATCCCCGCGTTTATTACAACCCTTGCTACAATGAACCTCGCCCGCGGCATGGCTTTTGTTTATTCCGGCGGAATGCCCATCCGGACTTTTGTCGATGTTTTTAACAACATTGGAGTGGGTTACTTTGGGCCGATTCCTCTTCCTGTTATGTATTCCATCATTTTTGTAATCATCGTTTTTCTAATTCTGAATCGTACACGGCTCGGTCCTCATATTTATGCAATCGGAGGAAATAGAGAAGCGGCTAGATTTTCGGGAGTCAATACTCCCCGGGTTGAAGTATTTGTGTATACCCTGTCGGGTTTTTTAGCCGCTTTCAGCGGAGTGGTGTTGGCCTGCCGGATGTATTCCGGGCAACCTTCGGTAGGAAGCGGATTTGAAATGGATGCCATCGCTGCAGCCGTTTTAGGTGGAACCAGCATGTCCGGGGGTATCGGAAAGATTTCAGGCACCATCATCGGCGTATTGATTATCGGGATTCTCAACAATGGTTTAAATCTGTTAAATATTAACTCATTCTGGCAATTGATAGTCAAAGGAATTGTGATTTTGATTGCGGTATTCATGGATATTAGTAAAAAACGGAGTTCCGGAAAATAACTTTTCCGAATTTGCAAAGAACGGAAACTGAAGCAAACCGATTTAATCTTTGAATTAGCTGGAAAATTCTTCAATGCCTTGGCAGTAAAGATATTGTCGTTATTGAAGATTTCCTTTGCACGGAGGCAACGGATGCTTTTGAGGCGGTCGCCAGGCCGGATACCTGAAAACAATTATCAGTTTTGATTAAAGCTACCACCTCCGGCTTTCGAAAAAAACCGAAGCGGTTGCGGAAGCGGATGATTGGGAATGAAAGAGGGAAAAGGCCGTCATGTCGTTTTATATTGGGATTGATGTTGGGACTTCGTCTGTAAAATTAGTGCTGATTGACGAAATCGGGAAAATAATCCATACCGTCAAAGAAGAATATGCGAACCTCTCCCCGCTCCCCGGATGGAGAGAGCAGAACCCGGAAGTCTGGTATAACCATACGGCTTCGGGTATTAAGAATCTTTTGGCAAACTTTGACCGCTCTTTGGTAAAGGGCATCGGCGTGACTGGACAAATGCACACAGCCGTTTTTTTGGATAAGCACGGTGAGGTGATTCGGCCAGCCATTCTGTGGGATGATACCCGAACAAGTTCCCTTGTGGACAGTCTGAGAACCGAAGTCGGGAAAGATCCGGATATCTGCCATCTTCAAAATATTATCTCTACAGGGTCGCCGGCTATTAATCTTTTATGGCTAAGGGAAAATGAACCTGATCATTTTGAGAAAATTCGATATGTCCTGATTGTAAAGGATTATATCGTATATCGATTGACCGGGGCGATTTCGACTGACTACTGTGATGCTTCAACATCGGCGCTGTTTGATTTCCGGCAAAAGCAATGGTCGGAAAAGATGAAAAGGCTCATAGGGCTCGGCGATGTCCTTCCCCCGATCAACAGCTCGTCCAAGATTGTAGGCTGCCTGAAAAAAGATGTGGCCGGGGACTTGGGGCTGGGCTGCGGTGCAAAGGTGGTTGCGGGTACGGGGGATAACGCAGCAGCAGCGGTCTCTTCCGGCAGTATAGAGATTGGTTCTTCTACGATTTCTCTAGGTACTTCAGGCGTGATTTTTGCCTCCTGCGAACATGCGAACTTTAGTACACGGGTTAAAAACATTCTCTTTTCCATCTCTGAAAAAGAAACGGTCCATCTGTTTCAGGGCGTGGCACAGGCGGCTGCATCCTGCAGCCAGTGGTGGGTGGAAGACATTCTGAGAACCAAGAATTACCGTTCTGAGGAGTTAAAAATCAGCGCCAATAAACTAGGAAAAAACAATGCCTTTTTTTTCCCACATCTGACGGGGGATAAGACTGTCCACTCTGACCCGTTAATCAGAGGCGCGTTCCTCGGGCTGAGCATCGATACCTCAAGGGAAGAGATGTTACAGGCTGTTTTGGAGGGAGTGGCGTTTGCACTTAAAGATATTGTTGAGGTTTTAAAATCGATCAATATCCATATTCAAACGGCAAGAATCACCGGTGGCGGAGCCAACAGCGATTTGTGGATTCGAATTATCTCAAATGTTCTGAACATCTCGATTGCAAAGTTAGGTCCCGGCGTAGGGCCAGGGTATGGTGCGGGTCTGTTGGCCTTATATGGGTGCGGGGCATGTGATACCCTGCTGTCGGTCGTCCGCCAAAACATTACAACCGAAAAAACGATCCACCCCGAGCAGGGCCTTCCGGAACAATATGAAAAGAAATATGCCGTTTATAAAAACATATATCCCTTGATCAAAATGATAAGTCAAGGCTCATGAATTTTAAATAGAATTACGAGGAGATTCAAAATGAGAATCATTAACGGTTTCGATCTGATGGAGTATGCAAAACAATCCAACTATATACTGCCGGCTTTCAACACCACAAATCTGGAAATGACCTATGCCATTGCAAAGGGTCTTGATGACGCGCACCTGCCCGGCTATATCCAGATTTCGTCTAACAATCTGCGCCTTTCAAACCCACAGATCATTTCAGATATCACGCGGGATGCGCTGGAAAACGTGGACACCCCCATCGGCCTTCATCTAGATCACGGCCGCAGTTATGAGGATGTAAAAGCCTGCATAGACGCCGGCTTCACCTCAATTATGATCGATGCTTCCAAATTATCCTATGAGGATAATATCAGGGAAGTGCGCCGAACCGCTGAATACTGTCACTTCTACGGTATTCCTGTGGAAGCGGAACTTGGAATGATTGGCGGCAAGGAGGACACACCGGTTGAAGAAGCTGATGCAAAGACAGATCCTGACATGGTGGCAGAGTTCGTGGAGAAGACTCAATGCGACTTGTTGGCTGTTTCAGTAGGCAATGTCCATGGCCTGTGCGCCGAACCGCATATCGACCTGCCTCTGTTGAAAAGGATATCCGAAGTCAGCAAGGTACCTCTTGTGTTGCATGGCGGTTCCGGAATACCCTTTGATATCATCCGCTCCGCTAGTGCGTATAATCTAATTAAAATCAACTTTGGATCTGATTTACGCAGGGAGTTTATACAAACCTTTGGCAAAGCTTATGAGGCGGATCATACCGCGCATGATGTTATCAGCCTGAGCCTGAATGCAGTGGAGAATGTTAAAAGGAAAGTCCAAGAATTGGTCAAGGCAATCAATATTGGGGATTAAGTTTAGGCTCTTATTCACCGAAAGGATAGGACAATGCAGGAGCGCAATATGAGCCGCCCGGTGAAGCTCTGCCAAGGAACAAAAGCGTTAAACCCATCCAGGTAGTGCAGAAAAGATTGTGTAAACCTCTGAATCCAGTTAAAATAAAAACTGATTCGGAGGTTTTTTTATGGCAAAAAAAATCAAATGAAATTACTCTCTTTTTCCACTCTTCCCTAATAGATAATCAATTGACACCCCAAAAAATTTAGCTATTACTTCAAACTTATAAAGTATTCTCTTCCTTCAACAAATCCTGTATAACTTCCCCCGCAATAATCAACCCGGCGATTGGAGGCAGATAGGACATACTCCCGGGAATCTTTCTCCGCTTGGTACAGTTCCAACCCGGATCCTCATCATCGCGATGGGGACAGATACATCCGCCGTGACAAGTTACTACGCCTTCTTTCGATTCTACCGGTGTTTCTGTCGAATAAACCACTTTGACACCGTTTTCAATCCCTTTTTCCCGTAAGGCTTTACGAACAGACTTTGCCAACGGACAGGTATGAGTTTTGCTGATGTCGTCAACCCGGAAGGCCAAAGGATTAAACTTATTGCCTGTGCCCATTGAGGAAATCACCGGGATACCGTTTTCTTTGCAGTAACGGATCAAATCCACCTTTGACCAGACGGTGTCGATAGCGTCAACCACATAAGAAATCCTGCCGTGTAAGATTACATCGATATTTTTGGCGTCCAAAAAATCTTTCCAGGATACGACGACCGCCTCCGGATTAATGGCTTTAACCCTTTCGGCCATGACTTCGACTTTAGGGCGACCATAGGTCCCTTCAACGGCATGAATTTGCCGGTTGGTATTGGTCAAACAGATTTCATCAAAATCGACCAAAATCAGCCAGCCAACGCCAGCTCTGGCCAAGGCTTCCACTGTATAAGCCCCAACACCTCCCAGTCCAATGACAGCGACCCGGGCGCTGTTTAACTTGGCTAAACCTTCGCTGCCAATTAATAATTCAGTTCTGCTAAACCGGTGTTGGGATTGCTCGCTCATCTGAAACCTCCGAAAGCATTTGTTGGTTGTTTTTCTTCTCTATCAAGCTGGGAAATCCTTTTTCCTGAGGTGGAAGATTACCAAAAAAATTAGATTATAAATGCCTACAGCCTTATTATACCCATTACGATTCTTAACGAATTCAAGTTGTTAAGAAAATCAAAAAGCCGCCGGAAATTTTCCCAGGCGGCTTTCTAAATTAAAAAAACTCTTATTTCTGCGAAATCGCTAATGCTTCATCAAGCGCTTCAATGATATCATCGGGATGTTCCAAACCGATGGACAGGCGGATCAGATCGGGAGTAAGTCCGCTTTCCCGTTGCTGTTCCTCGCTTAACTGAGAGTGAGAGGTTGAAGACGGATGTAAAATTAAGCTCTTAGCATCCCCAACATTGGCCAGATGAGAGAATAATGTAATGTTGTCAATGAGTTTAACCGCTGCTTGATAACCGCCTTTTACTCCGAAGACGACCATGCCTCCAAACCCGTTTTTAAGGTATTTCTTGGCCACCGGATAGGACGGATCATCAGGTAGACCGGGGTAACGAATCCAGGCAACCCTGGAATCCTTCTTAAGAAATTCGGCAACTTTCAGTGCATTTTCCGAATGTTTTTGCATTCGTACCGGAAGAGTCTCAATACCTTGCGTAAAGATCCATGCATTATCAGGGGAGAGAGCTGCTCCCAGATTGCGAAGGGGTACGGTTCGGAAACGTAATGCATAGGCGATGGGGGCAAGCGGCGCCGGAAGATCATAAGCCCATTTCAAACCATGATAATTTGGATCGGGCTGAGTAAATAAAGGGAACTTATCGCTTTTCCAATCAAATTTACCGGAATCAGTTATAATTCCGCCAATTGCTGAACCATGACCGCCCAACCATTTCGTAAGCGAATTGATGACGATATCAGCACCATAATCAATTGTTCTAAGCAGATATGGCGTTGTGAAAGTGCCGTCAACGATGAAAGGAATTTTATGGGCATGGGCAATTTCAGCCACTTCACCGACATCGGTAAAATCAAGGACTGGATTGCCGATTGTTTCAAGATAAATTAGTTTGGTTTTGGGAGTGATGGCTTTTTCAAAATTCTTAGGGTCTTTGGGATCGACAAATTTCGTAGTAATGCCGAATTGCGGCAGGATGGCGTCAAACATCGTATAAGTTCCGCCATAAAGGTTATTTGCGGAGACAATTTCGTCTCCATTCCCTGCAAGCGTAATAATTGCATAATGGATCGCGCTGGTGCCCGATGCAACAGAAACTGAAGCGGCTCCACCTTCCAGGGCGGTTACACGGTCTTCAAGAACGGCATTGGTGGGATTACCAAGACGACTGTAAATATTACCGAGTTCTTTGAGACCGAAGAGATTGGCGCCATGTTCGGTATTTTTGAATACAAAGGAACTGGTTCGATGCACTGAAATGCCCCGGGATAATGTGGTAGGATCAGGGACCTGTCCGGCGTGAATCGAGAGTGTTTCAAACCGATAATTATTTTTGGCCATAACGATTCTCCTTTATTAATTAGTATAATACCTATCAGTTTAGTAGGAAAATTAAATTGATTAAATTATACATTAAATATCCAATGATTGTCAATAAGGAAAATTGGTAGATGAGGACTGTAAATTATGATAAAGGCCTTCCGGTAAATTATCTTCCAAAGTATCAGGTACTTTAGACACAGCATACATTAAGAAAGATGTTCAATGATGAAAGGAGTAGCAATAGATGATCACCGAATTAAATATTCTGCCGGGTTTCAATAAATCCGGGGTTCAGGAAGACTTTAACGAGCTTACGTTAAAGGCTGGAGAGACTATATCCATTGTGGGTCCGACCGGAAGCGGTAAAACTGCCTTTATCACTGATATAGAATTACTGGCTCAAGGAGATACCTCCACCAAGCGGCATATTTTGATAAACAGGGAGGTACCTGATGAAAGCATCCGATACAATCCCGCATTAAAACCTATTGCAATGATCACTCAAAATACCAAATGCTTTGCTGATTTATCAGCTGAGGAATTTTTACAAATACACGCCCGGGCCCGTTGTATTCAAAACAAAACCATTATCGAGGAAACAATCGAACTTGCGAATATTTTCACCGGAGAAAAAATTCACCGCAGCAACAAAGTAACAACTCTATCCGGCGGTCAAACCCGCTCTTTATTAATCGCCGATGCTATTTTGATTGGGGCAGCACCCATCGTATTGCTGGATGAGATTGAAAACGCCGGTATTTTTAAGCAGGAAGTATTGGAGATCATTCACGGCGCCGGGAAAATTATCATTTTTGTGACCCATGATCCGGTTATTGCCTTACATACTGAGAAACGGGTCATCATGGAAAATGGCGGCGTTAAAAAGGTCCTCTGGCAAAATGAATTGGAAATATATGCCGCACGGAATCTGGTTGAACTTGACAAGAGGGTTGGAGCGATTCGAGAAGAGCTCCGGGCTGGCAATATTATCACCAGGGAACTGGCTAATTTAAATTTTGCCTAAAAAATACGAAGGAGTTGTAAAAATTGAAGTTAGCGATTATAGCCGGACCACCATCTGCTGGAAAGACTGCCCTTATTAAACAAATCGTTAGCCATCTTCGCGATACGATGCGAATCGCTTTTCTAAAGATTGATGTGGTAAAAGCCTATGAAGATATTGAACTCGAAAACGAATTTGGGATCCTGACCAAAAAAATTTATTCGGGAGATCTATGTCCGGATCATGCCGGAGTTATGGTTTTAGGCGATGCCATTGAGTGGGCGGCTGCCAACAAGGCCGATTTATTTATCGTTGAAAGCGCCGGCTTGTGCCTTCGTTGTTCACCCTATTTGAATCAGGGTTTAGGAATTGTGGTTTTAAGCTCCATTTCCGGCATTCATACCCCTGAGAAGATGGGGGCCATGGTGAGCCTGGCCGATGTGGCCGTCGTAACCAAAATTGATTTGGTTAGTCAGGCTGAACGGGAGGTATTGATTCAAAAAATTAAGGAGATTCACCCTGGCGTGATATTACTGGAAACCAACGCTCTACAGGGCACCTCTTTACAACGCTTATATGAATTAATCCGTAATTCGGCAGATGTGTCCGAGGATAATTTATATTTGAAAGGCAATCCGCCACTGGGCACTTGTACTATCTGTGTGGGTAAAAAAGACATCGGATGGCGCAAGCATTTTGGAGTTGTCAAGAAATTAGACGGCAATATCGCCGAGTATTTATATCGGGGTGAATAAAATGACGATTGCAAAATTATGGCGACCTCCGGGGAAAAATTGTGGTTTGTGCGGGGATGAGTCATGTCGGAATTTCATGAGGGCGGTCATCAACGAACAGAAAAGTTATAGTGACTGCCCATATTATCAAGAACAGTCCATGGCGGCAGAAGGACAGATGCGGGAAGCAACTTACACTGATCTGGACGTCTTAGGTAATCCTTATGATTTTGTACTGGGTCCCATACCGGGGGAGATTTCCGCTCGTAAAATTGTACTGCCTTTTCGAGGCGATCTGGTTGAAAAAATGGAGATTGTCAAGGGTGATTACGTAATGGGTCGTCCTATGGGAGCCGGTTGTCCGATCCCTCATGTTTTAGAAGTGATTGAGGCAGATCCGGTCACCGGATTGCTGACAACATGGGTCGTGGGGCCTAAAGTATCCAGAGAAAAGTTAGTTAAAGATGTAAAAGCCTATCATATGATTGGTTTTGACGGTGTAGCTGAACATATTCGCAGAAAACCAGTGGTAGGGTACAGAATGTCCTTTTTACCAGGGTGCTGTATGATGAATTTAAATCATACAGGGCTGGTCAATATGGCTCTGGAAAAGAGTTATGGCACACAGATCCGCGTAGAAGACATCCGGATATTGGCCGGGCTCAAATGATAACTTAATCTCTAGGTAAAAACGGTTCAATGAATTGTGGTGCGGCAAAATTCAACGTACCACTTTTTCAAAGTTTGAAATATAAGAAAAAATATCGGAATGATTAGAAAAATATTTTGAATTGCCTTTTTAATGTACCAGAGCCGTGATATAAGAATACAATATAAAGACCTAATACAGGAAGTAAAAATTGCAGGGCTTTACGATTATCATGTTCATCAAAAAGGTCAGTTTCTTTTTGGTAAGAACAGGGGGAGGTTAAATATGAATTATAAAATATTGACGTTCATTACTTTGCTGTTACTGCCCATAATGATAGGTATTACAAATCCGACACAGGCAGCAGATAGCATTGTGCTTTTAAATGTTTCCTATGATCCAACACGTGAGCTTTATAGTGATTTTAATGCGGCTTTCGCAAAATACTGGCGGGAAAAAACCGGGCAGACTGTTAACATCCAGCAATCTCATGGTGGATCCGGAACGCAGGCCCGGGCGGTTATCGATGGCCTGGAAGCGGACGTGGTCACTTTGGCACTTGCTTATGATATTGATGCTATCTACGAGAATGCCCGATTAATTCCACAAAACTGGCAAACCCGCCTGCCGTATAATAGTTCTCCTTATACTTCAACCATTGTGTTCCTGGTGCGTAAAGGGAACCCCAAGGGGATTAAGGATTGGAACGATCTCGCCAAACCAGGGATCAGTATCATTACCCCCAATCCAAAAACCTCCGGCGGAGCCCGCTGGAACTATTTAGCCGCTTGGGGCTATGCTCTGAAAAAAAACGGGGGAAACCAGGAAAGGGCTAGAGAATTTGTGAGGAAATTATATCATAATGTCCCGGTGTTAGATTCGGGAGCTCGAGGCGCTACAACTACTTTTGTACAACGGGGAATCGGGGATGTATTGATCGCTTGGGAGAACGAAGCTTATCTAGCCATTAATGAGCTGGGTCGGGATAAATTTAAAATGATAACTCCTTCCATTTCAATTTTGGCGGAACCACCCGTTTCCATTGTTGATAAAGTCGTCGATAAACATGGAACCCGGCAGGTGGCAGAAAGCTATTTAGAATATCTGTATTCACCGGAAGGACAGGAGATAGCGACCAAACATTATTACCGGCCCCGTTTGGAGAAGGTAGCGTTGAAATACGCCCACCAATTTTCCAAAGTGAAACTCTTTACGGTGGATGACTTGTTTGGCGGTTGGCAGCAAGCTCAAAAGAAACATTTCAACGACGGCGGAATTTTCGATCAAATTTATCATTAAAAAGGTTTACGACACATGAAACCAAGTAATATTTTACCCGGTTTTGGCCTTACTTTGGGTTACACCATCATGTATATTAGTTTAATTCTATTAATCCCGCTGGCGGTGATGTTTTTAAAAGCGACTACCCTAAGCTGGTCGCAATTTATTCAAATTGTTACGGCGCCCCGGGTACTTGCTTCCTATCGGTTAAGCTTAGGAGCCTCATTTTTAGGGGCGGTTTTGAATGGCTTTTTTGGGATGTTGGTTGCCTGGGTGCTTACCCGTTACCGTTTTTCCGGTAAAAAGTTCATTGACGCCTTAGTGGATTTACCGTTTGCTATGCCGACTGCGGTGGCAGGTTTAGCCTTAACCTCAATTTATTCCACGAATGGATGGATCGGTCGTTTCCTTGAACCCCTTGGCATTAAGGTGGCCTTTACTCCACTTGGAGTGCTTGTAGCTCTGACATTTATCGGATTTCCTTTTGTGGTCCGTACCACTCAGCCGGTGATTAAAGATTTGGATCGGGAGGTTGAAGAAGCAGCACTCAGCCTTGGAGCAAATCCTTGGCAAACATTTATCAGAGTTATAGTGCCCAGTATGTTTCCGAGTTGGATCACGGGTTTTGCTTTGGCCTTCGCCAGAGCCCTTGGGGAATATGGCTCGGTGGTATTTATTTCAGGCAATATGCCAATGCGGACCGAAATCACTCCGCTCTTAATCGTAACCAAGCTTGAACAATTTGATTATGCTGGAGCAACTGCAATTGCGGTGGTTATGTTGATTCTATCATTTATATTATTACTTTTAATCAATATGTGTCAGGCGTGGAGCCGAAAACGTTATATTTCATCATAGAGGTGACAATGGATGCGGTTAGGGCAAAAAATAGTCCATGGTTTATTAATGGGAATCGCTTTAGCCTTTTTAGGGTTATTCCTGGTGGTGCCTTTGGCCGCAATTTTTGCCCAGGCCTTTGAAAAGGGCCTCGCCATGTATTGGACAGCAATCAGCGAACCGGAAACATGGGCGGCCATTCAATTAACTTTGCTGACTGCCGCTGTAGTTGTTCCATTGAACTTAATATTCGGTTTGGCAGCATCCTGGGCCATCGCCAAGTTTCAGTTTATGGGAAAGAATGTATTAATTACCCTGATTGATTTGCCTTTTTCGATTTCACCGGTAATTTCGGGATTGGTTTATGTATTATTCTTCGGTTTACAAGGTTGGCTCGGCCCATGGCTTTCGGCCCACAATGCAAAGATTATTTTTGCGGCGCCCGGAATTATTTTAGCCACTGTCCTGGTTACCTTCCCTTTTATCGCTCGGGAGCTGATCCCGTTGATGCAAGCTCAAGGCAATGAAGAGGAAGAAGCGGCGATTGTATTAGGGGCCGGAGGCTTACAAACTTTTTTCAGGATTACTTTACCCAATATTAAATGGGCTTTGCTCTATGGAATTATTCTTTGTAATTCGCGGGCAATGGGAGAGTTTGGTGCGGTTTCAGTTGTTTCCGGCCATATCCGGGGGGCCACTAATACGATACCATTGCAAGTGGAAATTCTATATAACGAGTATAAATTTACGGCTGCCTTTGCAGTAGCATCATTGCTGGCGATGTTGGCATTAGTGACCATGGTTATTAATGCATTGGCAGAAAGAAAATCAATCAAAAAAATAGGGAGTCACTGTTTTAGAGAGGTGAATAACAGTGAGTATTGAGGTCCGGAACGTTAACAAAAAATACGGTTCCTTCCAGGCTTTACATAATATCAACTTATCAGTATCCAGCGGCGATTTAATCGCTTTGCTCGGACCATCGGGGTCTGGAAAAACGACTTTACTGCGGATTATCGCCGGATTAGAAGCACCGGATACGGGAACGGTTTTCTTCCATGGAGAGGATGCAACCGGATTAAGTGCCCGGGATCGTAAAGTGGGTTTTGTATTTCAACATTACGCATTATTTAAACAAATGACGGTTTTTGAAAATGTTGCTTTCGGATTACGAGTTCGCCCCAGAAGTTCGAGGTTACCGGAGACTAAGATCCGCACTAAAGTCCATGACCTTCTTAAGCTGGTTCAAATGGAATGGCTGGCGGATCGTTACCCTTCACAGCTCTCAGGCGGTCAACGCCAACGGATTGCGCTAGCCCGGGCTCTCGCCGTTGAACCTCGGGTCATGCTACTCGATGAACCTTTTGGGGCCTTAGATGCCAAGGTTCGTAAAGAATTAAGACGCTGGATCCGACAACTGCATAATGAAATTCGACTAACAAGTATTTTTGTTACACATGATCAGGATGAGGCTTTGGAAGTGGCGGATCAAGTGGTTATCATGAATGAAGGGAAAATTATTCAAATCGGTACCCCGGAAGAAGTATACGATCGGCCCGTTAACCTCTTTGTTTATAAATTTTTAGGCAATGTCAATTTATTCAGGGGCCGGGTTAAAGATGGATACATGCAAATCATGAATGAACCGACGGTAGCTGCGCCGCGCCCACGTGTTAAACAACCAATTGATGAACGAACAATGATAGCCTATGCCCGTCCTCATGAAATGGAAATTACGCGGGAAGGAGATGCGTCCGGGGCGATTGAAACCGTTATCAGTCATATTCGGGCGATTGGTCCGATGGTTCATGTGGAGCTTAAAAAGTGTGATGACGGGGATTTAATTGAAGCGGAACTTAGTAAGGAACTGTATCAACAACTTAACCTTCAAGTCAGTGAACATGTTTACGCCCGGATGAGAAATTTAAAAGTGTTTATGGAGGATTGTTAAAGCCGCCATGAAAGAAATTTTGGCAGAACTTCAAAAGCAATTTGCTCTTAGTGGCCCCGATGATCTACTACGGTATTTCTTGGGAACATACCGGGAAAAAATCGCTTTGGCATCCAGTTTGGGGGCCGAGGATCAAGTGCTAACAGATTTTATAATGAAAATAAACCCGGAGGCCAGAATTTTTACCTTGGATACCGGACGCCTGCCCCAGGAGACTTACAACGTAATCACCAAAACCATGCAACATTATCAGATGCATTATAAAATCTATTGCCCGCAAACGGCTGCCCTGGAATCGATGGAAAGTCAGATAGGACCGGATTTGTTTTATGAAAACACTGACTATCGAAAGTATTGCTGTCAGGTTCGTAAACTCGAACCCCTTAAGCGGGCTTTGAATGGCCTGATGGTTTGGATAACCGGCCTCCGACGGCAACAGAGTACCACCCGGTCCAGCATTCAAAAGGTTGAGTGGGATCCATTCAATGGTTTGCTCAAATTAAACCCATTGGCTGATTGGACGACCGCACAAGTTTGGCAATATATCAAAGAAAATAATGTTCCTTATAACTTCTTGCATGATCAGGGCTACTTCAGCATTGGTTGTGCACCTTGTACCAGAGCCGTAAAGCCCGGTGAGGACGAACGGGCCGGCAGATGGTGGTGGGAAGAAATCCAACATAAGGAATGCGGTTTGCATTACCGGGACGGCAAACTAATACGAGGATAAAAACATGGATACCTTAGAAAAATTAGAAAACCAAAGTATATATATTTTGCGGGAAGCTTATCGCCATTTTAAAAATCTCTGTATGTTATGGTCCATCGGCAAAGATAGTACAGTTCTATTATGGCTCACTCGCAAAGCCTTTTTCGGCCATGTTCCGTTTCCGTTAATCCATATTGACACTTCTTACAAAATTCCCGAAATGATCGCCTACCGTGACAAACTAGCCTATGAGTGGCAATTAAAAATGATTGTTGGTTCCAACCAGGCAGCGCTCTCCGAAAAACAAACTTATCCTGATGGAAAAGTCGACCGGATCGCTTGCTGCAAATCACTGAAAACAGAAGCCTTGAAAAATACTCTTTCCGGAGCTTGGACCCGCTTAAAATTTGATCACCAGGCCCGGAAATATGTAGCGGATGGGGATTGTCAGCCCTACACAGGGGTCATTGTGGGAGTAAGGGCCGATGAAGAAGGAAGCCGTTCTAAGGAACGCTACTTTTCTCCCCGTGATCTTCAAAATGAGTGGGATATCGGAGATCAACCGCCGGAATTATGGAATCAATTTAAGACTGATTTTGCGCCGGGAACTCATATTCGGATTCATCCGCTGTTGGATTGGACCGAACTGAATATTTGGGAGTACATTGAGAAAGAGGATATTCCGGTAACTGGATTGTACTTTGATAGAGGCTCCGGTAAACGGTATCGTTCACTGGGCTGCTACCCATGTACTAAGCCGGTGGATTCTACAGCGAAGAATCCAGCTGATATTGTTGAAGAACTCCGGAGGGGAAAATTTGCCAATATTGCCGAAAGGGCTGGACGGGAGCAGGACCTTGAAGACGGAGGCAGTTTGGAGACTTTGAGACGGGATGGTTACATGTGATGAAAAATGAGCGGCAATTAATGAATATTGTAATTGTGGGGCATGTTGATCACGGAAAAAGTACCGTCATCGGACGATTGTTGGCCGACACTCATTCCCTGCCGGAGGGGAAGCTAGCACAAGTGCGCCGGAATTGCGAAATCAACTCCAAGCCCTTTGAATACGCTTTTCTGCTTGATGCTCTAAAAGATGAACAGGCCCAGGGAATTACCATTGATACAGCCCGTTGTTTTTTTAAAACCGTCAAACGGGAGTATATTATTATTGATGCTCCTGGGCATTTAGAATTCTTAAAAAATATGATTAGCGGTGCGGCTAGGGCCGAGGCTGCTTTACTCGTTATTGATGCTAAAGAGGGAGTTCAAGAGAATTCCAAACGTCATGGCTTTATGCTTTCCATGTTGGGAATCAAAGAGGTTGTGGTTCTGGTCAATAAGATGGATTTGGTGGATTATCGCCAGGATGTCTTTGAAAAGGTTCGTAGGGAATATCAGGAGTATCTAGAACAGGTTCAGGTTGAACCCTTAGCCTTTTTACCAATATCGGCCCGTGGTGGAGCCAATTTAACGGCCAACTCCCCTGAGATGCCCTGGTATAAGGGAAGGTTTCTTCTCGAGTTCATTGATGATTTAAAAAAACCCAGGTACAAACAAGAACAACCTTTCCGTTTTCCTTTGCAGGATATTTATAAGTTCACCGAAGCAGGAGATGAGCGACGGATATTTGCCGGAACTGTTGAAAGCGGCAAGATTCACATAGGGGACAGGGTTATTTTTCTGCCATCTCAAAAGCAATCGGAAATATCAACCATCGAAGGTTTTCATGAGCCCCCCAAAGATGAGGTCGGCGCAGGTTATGCTGCCGGATTTACTTTAAAGACTCAAGTTTACGTTAAACCCGGGGAGTTAATGTGCAAGATGGGAGAGACGTTGCCGAATATCGGAACCCTCTTTAAGGCTAATATTTTTTGGATGGGAAGAACTCCGATGATCCCGGGCAAAAAATACAAACTAAAAATTACCACCCACGCAACTTTTGTAGTTTTAAAACAGGTCATTCGGATTATGGATGCTGCGGATCTGACAACCGAATATAAAAGAGAGCAAATCCGTCGCCATGATGTGGCGGAGTGCATTTTGCAGACTTTAAAACCCCTGGCTTTTGATCTTTCCTGCGATATGGAAGCCACCGGTCGGTTTGTAATTATTGATGACTACGAAATATCCGGCGGGGGAATCATTACCCAATGTTTAGAATCGGAAGATTGTTGTGAGAATTCTAATCTGCTTTCTTCGGAAAGCTTTCTCTGGGAAAAGAGCCGTGTTTCGTTATCCGAAAGGATTATCCGATGCCATCAGCAGCCTAAGATGATTATCATCACAGGTAATAATAGTTTATATCTGAAAGAACTGGCTCACAAGTTGGAGGAAGCTCTGCTAGATGGTGGATTGTGGGTTTATTACCGGGGGATCAAGGGCCTTATGAAGACTTTAGATATTGAGGGTAACATCTGCCAGAGGGACCGGGAAGAAAATATTCAACATATCGGAGAGTTAGCTCAGGCTATAACCGACAGTGGCCAATTGTTTATCACAAATATTGTAGGGTTGGACTCTGATGAGGCAGAATTTTTACGAACCATGGTCGATGGGGCCAATATTGTGATTATCGATACCAGGCCCCAAGGATTCAGTGATTATCCTGAAGTTCTACATATTCTGGTTCCGAGTAGAATAACTGAAGCAGTAGACCGGGTTAAGAACTTGCTTTTGAAAAATGAGACCCACGCCCAGCATATGTAAAATAAACGGATAGAATACAAATTCTAAAACTGATAGCCAAGCTTGATGGAAGCT
>JAEZKW010000245.1 GCA_023415375.1 Bacillota bacterium | reverse complement strand
TTTTATTGTAAAATCCTATAAAAAACATTGAACCCGCTACCAAACTGGAACGGGTTTTTTACAATTACAAAATATAACCCCAAGCGGCCCTGCATCTTTCATGATCCGGGCCGTTAATTTTTAAATCTCAAAATAGGAGATCAGAAATCATGCTTTTCATTTTTAAGCCCTCATTCCCCTCATCGCCCTCATGACCCATTTCGTTCTTGCATCAAAATGGCTGACGCCCGGTCATACTCATTCAATAAGCGATCAACCTCAATACTGGCCGCCAAAACTTCATCATCGGTATAACCTTTTTCCTCCCATAACTGCTGCATCCGGTTACGGGCAATCTTGATTTGCTCTAGGAGTTTTTCCAAAATAACAGAGTTTGTACTAATTGACATTTCCTTTAATACCTCAATTCAACTAGTCACTGTCATAACCGATTCTTTCTCGGCTTTTGCTTTATATAAGGCTTGATTGGCTTTATCAATAGGTCTGGTCTAGTTCCAGTACAATTATTCCTACGCTCCTAGTGAGGCCGTGTGAGAATGAAAATATCATTTATTACATAAACTCATCAAGAAACCTGTACAGAGCTAATACATAGTTTTTTGATTAAAGCCCCGGTTATAAATCCCCCCATGGCTAAAATAAAAGTTATTTCCACCCATATTAAGATATTATAATGTTTATTCGAGTCGCTTTATCAAGGTGGAGTAAGTTCGTCAAGTATTTTCAGGCATTAGGGTAAAAGTGCATTTTATAATTATTATAATAGACGTTTCGTCTGTTTTCAAGCTATTATTTATTCGTTTCGTCCAATAAATCAATATTTTTAGTATTTTATGCTAAGATCAACACGAGGTGTCTAGATGGAATTTGCAAATAAATTGAGGAATTTGAGAGATGAGACCAATATAAGCAGAGAAGACTTGGCTACCAAAACAGGTATTACCTATGCTGCATTATCAAAATATGAAACCGGGGAACGGGAACCTGACTTTAATACTCTTTGTAAAATTGCCAGATATTTTGATGTAAGTACGGACTATTTGCTTGGTAATTCTAAGGTAAAGACACCAGAAGATATTCTAAGGGGTCTCCCGCCAGAAGCGAGACAAACAGCAGAATTATTTATTGAATTCTTACATAATAAATTTAAATTAAAAAAGATACAATAAAATGGCTGTCGCAGAAGTATTTTTAACCAATGAGATAAGATGAAGAAGAAATAGCATCCCTTAAATTCCTGGAAAATAGCAGTTTACAAGAAAAGGCGAGGGGATTTCTTCAATAATTCTTATACATTTTGTTTTAGTATTTTTCGGATAAAGGAAGCATTACATCCACCGTTGTCCCGATATCAGGTTTGCCTTTCATTTAAAAGCCTTCTACTCTATAAAGACCCGCAAAGGCTTAGGCCCTCATCGCCCTCTTTCCCTTTTATACCTTTTTAATTTAAGCTTCGCCTCCAATCCACGGGTTAAAACCCATGGCTGTTTATGATCTTACCGGTTGAAACCGGTATATACATTGTTCTATTACTGCAAATTAAACCAAACGCTAATTTACCAGTTTCAACCCACGATGGGATTAGTATCATCATTACTAATCTCAAATGATCGAAACGTATTATTTTGCAAATGATATTTTTTCTGACTAATTACATATTCCCGTACTTTTTCCAGGCCAATTTTACTGACTGACAAAGCGCCATAGGTATCTTGCCAATATAACAGCTTACCCAAATCATGATTCACGTAATAGGACGAGGCGGCCTTCATTTCTTTAATCATAGCTGAAATTACTGTATCCGGATGGGTTGATACCAATAAATGAATATGGTCATCCGTGTTTCCTATCGCAATCACATTAGCTTTATATTTTTCGGCTTTCATTTTGATAATATCCGTAACTGATTGTTCAATATCAAGCGAAAGCAATGGTTCCCGATTCTTAACTGTCCATATTAAATGAAGATATATTTTAAAATATGACCTTGGCAAAGTTTCCTCCTTTTCCGGTTTTAACCACTGGTTTTAGGGAGCCAGGGGTATTTGCTTTTTCGAACATATATCCGTGACTATATTTTATCGAATATAAAAATACTTTCCTTATTTATCCAACAATTCCTTTTATTATAATTCGAATTAATTAACTTTCCTTACACCACGGGTTAAAATCGGTATATACATTGATCAATTATTGCAAATAATAAGTTAAACTACCAATTTCGTTATTCTGCCGGTTTTAACCGGCATGGTTTTTAGGAGCCATGTGGTTTTAACCCATGGCGGGAAATCGTCTCATATACCAAATCATATTTAGACATTAAACCGCCGAAATCCATGGGCCAACAATATCGTCATTCATTTCTCACTTCATGGTTAATCCTTCGCCCTCAATCCACGGGTTAAAACCGCATGGCCGTTACATCCCTTACCGGTTAAAACCGGTATACACCCGCATGGATCTTTGTTACAAATTAACAGGCATATCCACAAAATTATCAATTCATCACCCATTCCGTTATTCTGCCGGTTTAACCGGCATGGGTTTTTAACCCGTGGCCTTGGCCTAAAAAAATCACCTAAAGCAATACCCAAACCCCCGCCTTTCATTTTTAATCGCCCTCATCCATCGACGAACTTCACCCTCGTGAAACTTTTTTCGCCCTAACTCCCAGCCCGAAACATTTTACTGCGGCACTTTTCCGGCACCAAAAATCTCAAAAAGAGTGTTATACTTTTATTGTAAAATCCTATAAAAAACATTGAACCCGCTACCAAACTGGAACGGGTTTTTTACAATTACAAAATATAACCCCAAGCGGCCCTGCATCTTTCATGATCC
>JAEZKW010000200.1 GCA_023415375.1 Bacillota bacterium | reverse complement strand
CTGACATTCTAAGCGTTTCGCTGATGATAATTCAAGATTGGCCCACTTTTCACAACGGCTGCCCCACCGGCTTACCAGTTTGGATTCAATATACAATTCATTCACTTCACAGAAATTTGAGCAATCCGCACATGAAAATGTTCTCGGTATACATTCAAAAGAACTGATTTTATTAACTCCACGGAAGTTTGTCTCTTTACCGGATCTTTTATGCCATTGTTTAGCTAAAAGCGCGGCCCCCCATGCTCCCATAACCGAATGTTGCTTTGGAACAATCACCGGCATCCCTAATTTCTGTTTAAAAGCAGCCTGTATTCCTGAGTTCGCGGCAACGCCGCCTTGAAAAATTACTGCTGGTTCAATTTTCTTGCCCCGGGCAACATTGGCTAGATAATTGCTAACCAATGCTATACATAAACCGGCGATTAAATCCTCTTTTTTGTATCCCATCTGTTGCTTATGAATTAAATCAGATTCAGCAAAAACCCCGCACCTTCCGGATATTTTTACGGGACTCGTGGATTTTAGAGCATATTCACCAAATTTTTCAATGGAAATCCCCAGTCTGGTGGCTTGATGATCCAAAAAAGAACCTGTCCCGGCTGCGCATATGCTGTTCATATTAAAGCCACTTGAAACGCCGTTTCTTATAAAGATAATTTTTGAGTCCTGGCCGCCGATATCAATAACAGTTCGGACTTGTGGCTCCAAATGCTTGGCCGATGTTGCGTGGGCCGTTATCTCATTTTTTACAGTGTCTGCTCCCAGCATGATGGCAGCTAAATGACGGCCGCTTCCTGTAGTTCCAACTCCGTGAATGGGAAGCCTGTCAAAACCTTCCTTGGAAAGCTGCTTAAAGACTTGTTGAATCGCCTCGATAGGTCCGCCTTCAGTTCGGAGATACTTGCTCCAAATCAGTTCGCCGTTTTCATCAACCAAAGCTAATTTCGTAGTGACACTGCCAACATCAATACCGATATAATTTTGCAAGATTGTTACCTTCTTTTTTATCAAATCTACGTTCCATTAATAAATCCAGAAAAGCTTCTACTCTGGTTCTTATTCCCGCTTCTCCTGTTTGTTCGCTGACAATGAGGGATAAGACTGGTATATCAAGGTTATCGCTTACTTTGGTCAGTATTCCTTGGGCCACAATTTCCGGCATACACGTAAACGGGAACAGATGAATTACGCCGTCCATGCCTTTTTGCTTGCCGATAACGGCCCCGGCAACGCTTTCCAGAGCATGGCCTCCGATATGTTCGCTCAAAAAGGGAGCAGCGGCAGCTTGAATCTCTCGCCATCTTTTCTTCATCTCAGCGGTGCGAAAGATAGTATGCTTGACCCATAAGCTCATATTCATTTCTCTTTCCACTAAAACCCGGACGTCCGGACGGGAACCGAGGTATTTTTCAATTTCCCAATTGATAAAGGGTTCAAGAATCACCCAAATTTCACCAACAATTAATATTTTTAAGGGATGGGTGTCCTCTACCTTAGTGCTCTGAACCGCATCATAGAATTCTTTCTCAATTACGTTTAGGTCTTGGTAATTGTCAATATTATAGATCCGGGATTTAAAGCGTTTCCATAGCCGTTCACCAGTACCTCTTTCACTTTCAAAAGCGCTCAAATTACGGCATTCTATCTCCATCTGATTGAGAGCTTTTAATTTACGATAACCAAATAAAAAACTTTTGGCTAGTTTATCCCAACGGGTGTTTTTTGTTATTTTAGCCACGTCCCGTATAAATTGGGCCCCTTTTTTGTGAAGCGGGAATGGGGAGTCAAGAATAATCATTTCAAAAGAACGACCGGTCTTTTTAAGGAGTAATTCTTGCATTTGCGCATACCAGCCAAAACGGCACGGCCCCTTGCCCCCCACCATTAATATACGGTTAACGCCTAAATCAAGCATTTGAATCATTTGCCCTAAAGTTGCAGCAAGTGGCAGGCAAATATATTCAGGAGCCAATTCTTTTCCGCGCTCAATAGCATTCCGGGTTAATCCGGGAGTGGGAATAAGTTTCACGTTACAATCCCTTAAAATTGTGTTCATGACGATGTCGAGCTGGCCCATGGAAGGAAAGCCGACGACCGGTTCAATTGGTTTTTCGATTAAATAATTGATTGAAAGTTTGTTATCGATAACAAAAGTTTGAGCCTCAGTATCCATAAATGCCTCAATCCTGGTTTGCAGACCTGCCTCCCCGGTTTGATCATCCAAAAACAGTTTTAAAAGAGGCACACCGAATTTCTCGGAAGCCTCTTCAATGTATGGTTCAATGATTGATTCCGGTCCGCATTCGAATAGACCCACCAGAATTAATTTATTTACGAGGCGGTTCTCGATAAGATATAGAGCTGCCCCTAACATTTGGGCTTCAAAATTCCATAATTGGTGCCCTTCGTAGATTTTGTTAAGATGCTTCTTTATCAATTGCCTGTCAATCATTTCCGGAGTTATGACTTTGCCACAAGATCGCAAATGATCGACTAAATTATGACTCATCCATTCATATAGAACATACGGGTGACCGATTAAACCAATAGTAGGCTTTTCCAAATTGGGATAAACTTTTTTGTTTTTAACGGTATGATAATGATTGACGCGCCCGCCCATGCGTAAACTTTGATAAGCCTCCACAGTTGTTAATTCTTCAAAAACAGGTAATCTCGCAAACTCTTCCTGGAACTTCCAAGCGCTTCGGATGATTTTGGGAATCCGCTTTGTCTTTGGACTCAGTTTGGAAATCATTTGAGATAAATCATTTACCATATTTTGAGGATGATTGAAATCAATTCGGGGAAAAAGTCCTCTTTGGTCAAGAACAAAGGTATTTCTTACCATTTCCGGTATACCTATAAATTTTGGGCAACAATAATTCCCTTTTTCCACAGAAATTAGTTTTGGTAAAAAAATAAAGTCGCAATTTGATTCCACTAATTCCTGGACATGGGCAAAGAATAATTTGACGGCCAGACAAGGTTCATCTGTGG
>JAEZKW010000199.1 GCA_023415375.1 Bacillota bacterium | reverse complement strand
TACAATCCTTGCCGGGCTGGCATTAAATTGCGAAATTGCCGAATACAGCAAGTTCGATCGCAAACAGTATTTTTATCCGGATTCGCCGAAAGCTTATCAAATTTCACAGTACGATCTTCCCTTTTGCAAAAAAGGTTGGATTGAAATTGAGACCGATAACGCGGCGCCGGGTGTAACGAAAAAAGTCGGCATCACCAGGGTTCATTTGGAAGAAGAAGCCGGTAAATTGGTTCATTCGGGCAGCGGAATCATGGATTCTAATTTTTCGCTGGCTGATTATAACCGTTGCGGCATCCCATTGATTGAAATCGTAGGGGAGCCGGACCTGCGTTCTCCCAAGGAAGCCCGGGATTATTTAGAGAAGCTCAGGACGCTTTTGTTATATACCGGAGTCTCCGACTGTAAAATGGAAGAGGGTTCACTGCGCTGTGATGCCAATATCTCATTGCGGCGCAAGGGAGATCCCAAGTTTGGCATACTGGCCGAGATTAAGAATATTAATTCTTTCAGATCGGTACAGGCGGCATTGGAGTATGAAGCTGAACGCCAGGCCAGGCTATTGGATGCCGGCGAAAAAATGATCAAACAGACCCGGGGCTGGGATGAAAATAAAGGTGTTACTGCCTTTATGCGTTCGAAAGAAGAAGCCAGCGACTATCGTTATTTTCCGGAGCCGGATCTTTTACCGGTGACGGTTCCTAGGGAACGTGTGGTGGGGCTTTCAAAAAGGCTGCCGGAGATGCCTGATACCCGGAAAAAGAGATATATTGAGCTTTGGGGATTGCCAGAGTATGATGCCAATCTGATTAGCAGTTCACGGCAGATGGCTGATTATTTCGAGGAAGCCGTAAGAAGTTATAACCAACCCAAAGTGGTCGGCAACTGGCTGATGGGGGAATTATCGCGTCTATTAAATCAAGAGCATCTTGAGTTTGATCAAGTTAAGATTAAACCGGCGGATTTAGCCAAGATGTTAAGTTTAATCGATAAGGGCACCATTAGTGGTAAGATCGCGAAAACTGTTTTTGAGGAAATGTTCTTTACCGGCAAAGATCCACAGGCGATTGTCGAGGAAAAAGGGCTGGTTCAAATCAGTGATACCTCAGAGTTGGAAAATATGGCTCGCCGGATTATCGAGGCCAATCCGCAGTCCGCATCAGACTATCTGGCCGGCAAGGAGCAGGCATTGAAATTCTTAATCGGTCAAATGATGAAAGAGACCAAAGGCAGAGCCAATCCTGGGATTGTCAATGACATTCTCAAACAAGAACTTGCTAAAAAAGCTCACTAATTTTAGATTAATATTCATATTGGTTATGCCGCTAGCTTGGGAAGAAAGGTATACAATAAATGCTGCTGTTACATAAAGAAGCTCAGTATTGTATATCTTTCTTTGTTGGAGGAATTTACCAGCTTTTGTCTATAGCAGTTCGTTAAACCTCAATCCGGCAAGTAAGTAGCAATTTTTTTGCGATGGCGCAGAAACTCACCGGATTGAGGTTTTTTTAACCAACATAGTTGGTTACAGAATATCGGCAAAGGGGTTCCGTAAGCTACTTTGTAGCTTAAGCTACTTTGTAGCTTAAGTTACTTGCCGGATTCATGTTAAATTACTTGATAAGCAATCTTTCTAGGCTATTTTTGGTTACAATAGCCATAGGAGGGTTGCCTTTGCGAAAACTTATCGACGAACAAGGCAAATTGCTTGGATTGATCAATTTGCTCGATTTGGCGATTATAATCGTTTTGATGCTTCTAGGCCTTAAAGTGCTGGCCGATTATAAGCCGGTGTCCCCTAACTTTCGATTTCTTCAAGTAACCATAAGCCTTTTGATACCCAATGTTCCACCGTATTTAGTCGACAACGTTGTGGTCGGCCAGGATGTCTATCAGGACACCACCGGCGCTTACTTGGGAAAGGTTATTAATATCCAAGCTGCTCCGGCAGAGTTGATATCACCAATAGACGGTGCATTAATATTGGTAAAATCTCCCCGAAATCTCGATGTAAGGATTCACCTTCAAAATCGCGGCCGCCAAATTATAGGTCCGGCTGGGGCTGGTATTTATTTGGGAAAACTGGCGGTGAGAGTGGGAGACTATTTAAAAGCCCATACAGTGTACACGTCGCTTCAGGGTAAAGTTGAGAGTTTGAAGGTAAAAAGCAATGGACACCGTTAAAAACCAAACCTTTGGAGGGAGGATTTGGCAAAATAGCGCAAGTTGTGCAATAATGACTTCTTGGTTACGTAAATGCGCAAAAGCCAAAAATCTCGGCACCCGTTACGGGCTGCCCAAATGGAAACCTGTCCTGGAATCATTGCTCATCTTATTGATTGCTTTTATGCCGATCATTCAATCCTGGGAATTAATTTTACCTTTATTGGTGCTGCTATGGCTTAGCAGTGGCCATTCCGTGTGCCCGGTCGCCAAGGAATTGTTTGGGCTTTGGTTCGCGGTAATTGCCAGTGCCGTTTTGTCAAGTAGTTTTCGGATTGGACTATCCAGCTTAATCACTTTTAGCTTTTGGCTTGGGATTACTTATTTAGGCAGCAAGGTATTTTCACCGGAATTTGTTAAAAAATTTTTAGGATTCTTTTGTTTGTCGAGTTTATTTTGGATTATTATCAGCTTTTGGCAACAAATCAGTGGAATTCCTACGCCAAGCGGTTGGCTTGGGAGTGAAGTAATCAATTGGATTAAGGTCCGGAGTTACTCGGTTTTTGGTAATCCAAATATTTTCGCTTTATACTTACTGATTATCTTGGTTATTAGTAGTGATTCAATTATTTTTTTTACCGGCTGCCTAAAAACAAGGGATCACTTTTTAAAAAATCAAGGTTCATCTAAGCATCGTTTACCCCAAGGTGCTAATGATGCGGGTCGGTATGATAAAAGTGAGCAGAGTTTACTTTGGATGAACCTGTTATCACATATTTTAGTGTTATCATTCGCTTCGGTCGCTTTATATTATACTTATTCCAGGTTTGCCTGGTTTCTGGGAATTATCTTTTTGGGTCTGCGTTTTTGGCCTTACTTTGGAAAGCGACGTTGGTTTTTAGCGGCTATCTTTCTAGTGTTTCTTTGTACAATACAAGGTTTTAAAATCAGAATGGGTCCCTTATTGAGTTTAACCGATAGTTCCATGAGGTACCGGATTCATATCTGGCAAGGTGTTTTAAAGGCTGTCAGCGATTATTGGCTATGGGGATCCGGACCGGGCAGCTTTGGCAAGGTTTATCCATGGTACCAGATATCCAATACGATCAGTGTCCACGCGCACCAACTTTATTTGCAGATTTGGCTTGAGAACGGAATCGTGAGCCTGATGGCTTATTTATGGTTGTTCCGGAAGATGCTCGCAAGTTGCTGGCGTATATTTAATGGTGCCAACGGGCGAACGGTGAATTGCTATCAATCAACCGCAACGTCGCCGGCCGCCAGTTCATCGGTTATGATTATTATCATTTTTTTAGGTTATGGCCTGACAGAGTCATGGACTCAGAATCAGTTGATAAGTGGTTATTTTTGGCTTTTCTGCGGCTTATGGATATCTAGTGTAATGTCTTATAAATAAATTTATACGAAGATGAAGACATTACACTTAAAGTGTAGCGTTTGACCTTGTTAAGTAATTTAAGAGACGCTATACGAGCACGCACGCGCGGCAAAGTAAGGAGATCGTAATGGGATGGATGGATTCGTAATTTTTGGCTATTACGGCCGGGGCAATTTAGGGGATGAGACCAATTTACGCGAATTGGTTTCTTTCATACGGGGGACCAATCTTCGGGCCGAAATAACAGTGATTTCGGCAAATCCCAGTCAGACAGCTCATCATCATCAGGTGAGTGCGGTTGGCAAGTTTCATTTGATCAATATTTGTTTTGCGCTCTGGCATGCTGATATATTGATTGGCGGAGGCGGCAGTTTGTTTCAAGACCGGACCAGTTTACGCAGCCTTGTATATTATAGTCTTTTGGTTCTGCTTGCAAAAATTTTCCATAAGCAAGTATACATGTACGGTCAAGGAGTTGGACCGATCCGTTCCTGGTGGGGACGGGTCATCAGTCGTTATGTACTGTCAACTGTTGATCTAATCACAGTTCGCGACCGACTTTCCATCATCGCCCTTGCTGAGTTGGGTGTTAGAAAACCGGAGATTTTCATCACGGCTGAACCTTTACTTATTCTTAAGGAGCTGCCCAATTCATTGGTTCATCAATACTGGCAAGGACATCAGGCTGAAAACCGCTTGAAATTAGGGCTAATCATCCAAAAAAATGGTTTTATGCAGAAGAAGTTTTGGTGTCAATTGTTGGAATGTATTCGTTGGGACCAAAATATTGAGACTTATTTGATACCCATCGACCCCATCGACATGGATTTCCAAAGGGAATTATCATCTTCTCAAAATATCACTTTATTACCACTGGAAAATGAATGGGAAGAACTCCAAAAAGCTGTCGGAGGCTTGGATTTGGTGGTTAGTACAAGATTGCACGGTCTTGTGGCGGCAGTGGTTCAAAATGTTCCTTGTCTGGGAATCGCTGTTGATCCAAAGATTGAAGGGTTTTGCTTACAGATGGGAGTGCCTTTTTTAAGGCCAACCGGTAAAATGGAGTGGCTAACCATAGGTAACCGGATATTGGCTTTTCTATACCAACCCTTACCCCAACGGAAACCTTGGGGACTCCAGGTTGATTTTTGGAGAGCGCGGGCTGCAGAAAATCAATTGATTTTAAAAAAGTTTATTATCGGACCCAGGTGGGGAAGTTAATGAAATGGAATATATTGAAGATATCCCGATCAGTCTTTATAAAAATCGTGAGGTTCTCGATTTAATCGATAACTGGTTAACAAGCCGGGAACGTTCCAGACATATTATCACTTTGAATGCACTGATGTTAATGGCCGCTGTAAGGCTTATTTCCCTAAAGGATGTAATACAGCAAGCCGATATGGTGACTGTGGACGGTTATGGAATAGAGAGACTCCTACATAAAAGAGGATTGAAGGTTCAACGATTCACAGGAGTCGATTTAACAAGGCAATTGTTAAAACAAGCTTGTCAAAAAGCCTATTCGGTTTATTTTTTTGGAGGTACAGAAAAAATTGTCACGGCCCTCAGACAAGTTTTACCCCTCAAGTGGCCGGGGCTAATTATTTCCGGAGTCCGTGATGGTTATGGCAATTCGGGTACAGAAGAAGTTGTTTTTCATGAAATTGTCTGTAAACAGCCTCACATATTATTGGTAGGACTTGGTGTACCTGAGCAGGATTTATTCTTGGCAAGAGTTTTGCCATATCTGCGGGGTACTGTAGGCATTGGAGTCGGTGGTACTTTTGAAGTTCTTTGCGGCCTGAAACTTGAAGCCCCCCCATTGATCCGCAACCATGGATTGGAATGGTGCTTCCGAATGCTCCAAGAACCGCACAGATTGAAACAACTTCCATATTTAGTCCGATTTTGGTGCCGTTATTTGTGGTAAGAGATGTATTTGTATTCTATTTATGAGGTGTGATAATGCTTAAGAAAAGTATCTCTTGGAATTGGGCGTATATTCGCAGAGAAATCATTGATTATATCGGAATTTTTGTGGGAGTTACCATTACTGCCCTTTCGCTGGTATGGCTGTCGATTCCTAACAAAATCGCGGCCGGTGGAGTTAGCGGGTTGGCAATCGTTTTTTATTACTTGTGGCGATGGCCGGTTTCCTGGACAATGCTTATGTTGAATATTCCCTTGTTTTTGGCTTGTTTGTGGGCTTTTGGGCCGCGCTTCGGTGCCAAGACTTTATTTGGGGCTACTTTCGTTTCTATTATGATCCAATTCTGGGAGTCTGTGGTCAATTTATTTCCGTTAACGAAAGATCCCCTATTGGCATCCTTATATGGCGGAGTAATCGCTGGTATAGGTATGGGAATTGCTTTTCGATTCCGGGGTACCACGGGTGGTACGGATTTGGCTGCCCAATTGCTCAACCGTTTTGCTGGGATTCCGGTAGGCCAGGGATTGTTATTTTGTGATAGTGCGGTCATTATTTTGGCGGGTTTGGTATTTCACAGCGCCGAGTTAGCGCTCTATGCCATTATATCCCTGTTTATTACCAGTAAGGTCTTAGATGCCGTTTTAGAAGGTTTTAATTATGCCAAAGCAGCTTTTATTATTTCCGAGCATTCTGAAGCGATTGGACGAAGGATTCTCCAAGACTTACAACGTGGGGCTACCGGTCTATTCGGACGGGGCCTATATTCAACGGCCAAAAAAGAGGTTGTCCTTTGTGTGATATCCCGGGCCGAGGAATTTAGACTTAAAGAGTTGGTCCATCAAATTGATCCTGGAGCTTTCATAATTATTACAGACGTTCATGAAGTATTGGGGGAAGGATTTAAAGATGAAAGGAGTGTCTAGAACCCATATTTAATCTTAGCTAGATACTTTTTTGAGTTTGATTAGATATTTAATCATACCAATCAAAGTAAAAATCAACATTACCGCTAAAGAGACAAGTCCTGCTTGTTTTACCCAAGGGAGCGCATTTCCCCAATTGACCCCCAATTGCCGGCCGAGCATTACTAAAGCAAAGAAAAATAACAAGTTGCTGAGTAGGATAGACCCTAGTACTTTTACGTTTCCTACTTTCATAAGCCCGCAACAAAGCACAGTATATAGCGTCATTCCCGGCACTAATTTGCCGATGTAAATCATATATAATCCATAACGTTTAAACCAATGAAGCGCTTTTTGGTACAGATTGAAAGTTATGATTTTATTGAAAGGAGGTTTTTTCAGCAAGGAAGTTCCATAGTTCTGCGTTAGCTGGTAAAGTACAAAGCTCGAAATGAACATGCCCCCGGCTGTGGCACTCACAATGACAAAAGGCGTCCAAACCTTTCCGGATGAAAGATAGGCTGCGAAAAGGGTAATCGTCTCTAGCGGTGTCGGAGGGAAAAAAAGATTGATGACGGCCACTACAAAAAGCAACCCAAAAAGTACGACCGGATTATCGATAATCACTTCAATTTGTGCTAGAATAGTGTTAAAAATGGGGTACCTCCAAGTTTCTACAAAGCTAACTCAACTACCACCGGCTGAAAGTACTGAAAGCCCATAGTTGAGACAATCTCTCCTATTGTTTCCGAAGTTTTGGGAATCATAATCATTTTTTGTTTAGATTAAGTGAGGCCTAAGGATGAACCAAAGTTTTGAAGTTGCTTTCATCAATCAAGGATATTCCAAGCAATACCCGAAAGGAATGGATTTGCTGGAAATCATTAGGATGGAAAACATTCCGTTATGGTTCATTTGTAACGGGGAAGGAACCTGCGGCAAATGCCGGGTAAGGCTGGTGGGTACTCAAATAAAGCCCAATGCCGCCGAAAGGCGGCATATTCCCCGGGAGGACCTGGCAAAAGGCTATAGGCTCGCTTGTCAAATAAAGCTTACTGAACCCTTACAATTGGAATTACCGGGGAGGCAAGACTCTCCTCAGGCTATTCTTCATAAAGGATTGCTGGAAATCGACCAGGTCGATCCCCTTTGGGGCAAATTAATCATGGACCGGCCGGACGTTTTGAGCTGGCAAAACATTGCTTCCAAACTGGCAAGCACCTTTGTTCCCTCCATTGATGTACTTCAAAGGGTGGCGCAACTACAAAGACAGTCCCTTGACTACCAAAAGCTGACCCTGGAGTATTTTGAAAATCAGGTTATTGATGTTTATCCGCTTTGTAACAGGCAGGATAACATTCATCCCAAAATGGGAGTGGCAATTGATATTGGAACCACCACTTTAGCCGCTTATCTTGTTGATTTGCGACAAGGACAGATTTTAAAAACCGCCTCAACTTATAATCCAGAGGCTCAATATGGAGCGGATGTAATTTCCCGGATTCAGTATGCTTCGACGTCCGAAGGCCTGGAACGTCTTCACCAACTGCTGATTTCAGCCATGAATCAATTGTTGCTTGAACTTGTGAAAGAGGGAGAAATTAGCCTTCAGGATATTATTCAGCTTAATCTGGTCGGCAATAGTTGTATGGCTCATTTGCTAATGAATGTAAATCCGGCAGGACTCGGCCGGGTGCCGTTTGAACCGGTCTTTAAACATATGGTGGAATTTGATCCGATTGAACTGGGCATCAAGGTTCATCCCCAAGCCCAGGCTTTTCTATTACCTGGCATCGGAGGGTTTGTCGGTTCGGATATTTCAGCCGGGATTTTGACTTGCCGGTTAACACCCCTCCGTAATGAACTTTTCGTCGATATTGGTACCAACTGTGAGATGGTTTTGAGTGGCTGTGGCAAGATGCTCGGATGTTCGACTGCAGCCGGACCCGCTTTCGAGGGAGCAACGATCACTTGCGGTATGTTAGCAAAGCCCGGCGCTATATGCGATATTATTCTGGAACCCGATACTCTCACTCTTACGACAATCAATAATGAAGCCCCGGTAGGAATCTGCGGTACCGGTCTAATCCGGATTATGGTTGAACTCCTTAAAAAAGGCATTATTGACGAAAACGGGAGTTTTGTAAAGCAGGTCCAGCATCCTTTGTTCGATGGGGAAGCTCAGCGTTTTTACATGGTAAAAGAACCCTTAAAATCAATTTACATTAGCCAGCAAGATATTCGTCAATT
>JAEZKW010000191.1 GCA_023415375.1 Bacillota bacterium | reverse complement strand
TTGCGGTAGCACGATTGAAAATATTATAAAAATCCTGTATAATAAAGCAAATTGCAATTTCAGTATACACGATCTTTTGGTGTTCCGCTTGGATTAGGTTCCTGCGAATTAGCAGAATATTCATATTGGAGAAAATATGCCTAATAATCTATTAGAAATATTAAAAGATAAACCATCTCCCATCACGATTGAAGAACATTATCATGATACCCATAGGCGAATATTTGAAAAGCACATGCATAATAATTTACTTCAATTTTTTTACTTTCAAAAAGTTCAGGCCGTGTTTTATTGCGGCCGTGGGCATTATCCCGTTACCTCTGAAGATATCTTTCTGATTAATAACAACGAATACCATTACAGCGAAAGATTTTGTAATTCGACAGACTGTGTTGTTTTTAATTTTAATTTAAATTATCTTGATTTTTATGCCCCCACGGAATGCAGCGAAAAATATATCACACCTGTCAAACAAAACTTTGTTTTATTTAATAACAAAATTGAAAACAACAATATCAGACAAGCGTTAAAGGATATGATCGCCGAAAATAAAGCAAAAGAAAACGGGTACGAATTTCAGATGCTTTCCCTGATGTACGATATCTTTTTCGAATTATTCAAGAGCCAGATAGCAGAATCTCTTACCGAGAGAGACGTAGAGCTATTAGGGAAAACTTATGCCCGGTTTCAAAATGTTCTGGAATATATCGAAAGCAATTATGAAAGCAAAATTACACTCCCACAGATAGCCGAACTTGCGGAAATGTCGAAGGGATATTTTTGTACTAAGTTCAAGCAGATGACAGGAAAAAACTTCACTGATTATTTGAATCAGTTGCGTATTGAAAAAGCTGTTATGCTGTTAAATCAAAAGGAAAGCAGCGTAACTGATATAGCGTTGGCGGTAGGGTTTGAGGATGTGAACTATTTCTGTAGAATATTTAAAAAATATATGAAACAATCCCCTTCTTCTTATCAACACAGAAAGCATTTTGAAGAATCTAACAACTGCATATCTTTTGGGAGACGTTGGGTGGAAAACCGAGGAAACGAATAATCACTTCTATAATATGAAGTGAGATAAATTTTTCACATTTTGAACTTCATCCTTCAAACTTTTTCAACGATGAGGTCATATGTGAGGATAAGTGGGACAAAAATATATAAGAAAAAGGACCGGGATTTCCCGGATTCATCGCCTTTTTAAAGGTGCCGGATTGACCGGATTCGACCCAAAAAGATTTCCCTTGGTCAGTCACACGGAAACCGTTTCTGCAGTTACAACGGTTTCCGGTTTCATTTCAGAAAACATTTCTGTCATTCCGACGTTTGCTGATTTCATTCATTGACCGGGCTGATGTAATAACCGAGAATTTCCATTTTACTAAAGCGGCTAAGAATAACAATGCGTAAAACTGTCTGATTCTTGAAGGTAACCGACGGTTGGTTGATTTGTATGAACAGAATTGGCAGTGGAGATGGAGCGAAACAGAGTAATAAAAACAGTAAATCCGGTGGGATAGCCTACCGGATTTTTAGCGTTTAACAGGCAAAATTTATTCTAGAGATTTAATTCATTTATAGAAAGAACTATAGCCTCATCAATTATAATACTGATTTTCTCCTAATAATAAAGCTAATTCTTGATCAGTTATTTTGGGGTCAATCCTTTCAACCATTCCTGTCACTTTATTATCATGCTTCATTGCTTTCGTCGTCACTTCAGCATACTTATTCTTTTCAATATTGTCCAATTTTATCGCCTCCATGTCTACATAATCGACCAATTGACAAAAAAAATAAGCATAGAAGGCTTAATTTTTTGTTACGGACAACAAAAATTCTAAAGTGCAACTCTCTAAAGGTGAGAATAGGGTGAAACATATGTTCAGTTTACACCTTTTTAATAATATTGATCATTATCCCCCCCACACCATAAACTCATCTTCCTTATTTATTTTTATCAGCTAAAATTCACTATTAGCCGGGCAAAAAAGGACATCATCTAACATTTTTATATACTTCAAAGTAATTCGTCGTTGAGAAGACGGATATATAAAATCCCCACCACCTAACCAGGCAGTGGGGATTTATTAATTCAAAAGATGGTCATGGACTTCAAGGTTATTACTATTTAGATGCAACCACCAAAGCAACCGCCGCATCCAACAACTAATAAAACGAAGATCAAGAACATAAGCCATCCATTACATCCACAGAAACCGCCACCTAATTCTTTAACGCCGTCTGCCATGTGTTTGTACATCTCCTTTTCAGTTAAAAAGCCCTTATTAAGGCTTCTTTATAATACATTATATGAATTTTCTTATACAAAAATATTAGGCAAATGTTATTTTTCTTTTCAAAAGCAAATTGTATTAAAAAAATGGCCCACCGAAGAGGGTTGAAAAAAATATGTATAAAGGAGATTCATGAAGTATCTCCAATATAATCTTTTTTGTTGAGATAGAATGGATGATATGTGATTATTTCGTGTTTATTAGGTGAAAAAATGTAATAAAGCCCCATTACCTAACTAGGTAGTGGGGTTTTAAAGGAGGTATCCGATGAAAAAAGAGAGTTGATACTTATATTAACGGCTCCATTTTCGAATAGTTCCTTCCAAATTTTCTTAAAATTTAATCCTATGCCCTGCTTTTCATACTCGGTCATGCCCATTAACCGGAATAGTTACCCCAAATTCACACCGGGCACCAGGAAGAGAACAGCAAGAAAGAGATCTACACCCAAAATTATCTAGACCTTCACTCTATTTTCTAAGGAGGCAATGTCCATGCACTTTTGGCCGATTAATCTTGCTAAGGTTACCCCGGCAGGTCCTCCTCCAATAATTTCGATGTCGTACATCTTGACCTTCATGTTAAGAATCTCAAGTCAATGCTTCTATTTCAAATCCATCACCAATTACAACAGCATGTCCAGTTTAAAAAATTTGTTACTTCCTTAGTAACGAGTTGATTCGCTTTTCCATAATCAATCGTTTTTTGGCTTCTTTGACTTAAAACCTTTCTAACTCACGGTGTCCAATGTCCTTCCGGTAATACATACCCTCAAAATCAATCTTGGTAATGTCCTGATAAGCACCTTGAATAGCCTCTTCAATATTGGACCCTTGATGCACCAAATTTAAAACCCGGCCTCCCGCAGTTACAAGATCGCCTGTTGCTGTAAGTCGGGTCCCAGCTTGAAATACCAGAGAGTCTTTTACCGTTTCAATACCGATAACCTTTTTGCCATCCCGATATTTTCCTGGATAGCCGGCCGATGCTGCTACTACGCATACGGAAGTAGTATTCGTTTTCCAGCGTATCGAGGAAGGATCTAATTTCCCATTGACGGCGCTC
Source organism: Bacillota bacterium (assembly GCA_023415375.1). Taxonomy (GTDB): domain Bacteria; phylum Bacillota; class UBA4882; order UBA8346; family UBA8346; genus UBA8346. The sequence continues at coordinate 12,128 of JAEZKW010000191.1, read as the reverse complement.
AAAAAAATCTCCGCCAAATCAGATTCAAGCAATGGTAGAACTGCCTGGGTTTCGGGATCGCCAAATCGAACATTATATTCAATGAGCCTGGGTCCATTTCTGGTAATCATTAAGCCCAAAAATAAGGTTCCGATAAAAGGTTCACCTTCACCAGCCATAGCCCGGATCGTGGGGTCCAATATCTCTTTTTGGACCTGTGAAGCTATTTGAGGAGTAAATACAGTAGTTGGCGTATATGTGCCCATTCCACCTGTATTAGGGCCACTATCTCCATCGCCAATTCTTTTGTGATCCTGTACCGGTAACATGGGCACAGCAGTGTTGCCATCACAAAAAGCTAATAATGAAACTTCTTCTCCTTCCAAAAACTCTTCGATGACAATAGAGTTTCCTGCTTCACCGAAAACCTTTTGGGTCATCATTTCATCAATGGCCTGGTAAGCGGCGGGCTTATCCAAGGCAACCGTAACCCCTTTACCGGCAGCCAACCCATTGGCCTTCACTACAATAGGTGCTCCTACTTTCTCCAAATATTGCTTGGCCAATATGGGATCGGTGAAGACTTCGAACCCAGCGGTGGGAATATTGTACTTCCACATAAACTCTTTTGCATAGCTTTTACTGGCCTCCAAACGGGCCGCCCGTGCTGTAGGACCGTAAATCTTCAAACCCTTCTTCAAAAACTCCGATACAATACCTTCTGCGAGATAAGTTTCTGGGCCGACAACCGTCAAATCAATCTGATTTTTTTCGGCGAAATCGGCCATTGTATGTATATTCAGTGGGTCAAGGACAACATTTTCAGCTATTTTTGCCGTCCCGCCATTACCGGGACAACAGTAGACTTTTGATACCAGCGGACTTAAATGTACTTTCCAGGCAATGGCATGCTCCCGTCCTCCATTGCCGATCACCATTACTTTCAAAAAAAACCCTCCTTGCCCATGCAGGTAAAAAATAAAAGATAATTTTATCACGAAAAATGTTGAATATATAAAAAGCCTGATTATCATTTTTAGCACAAACCCAAATAATCCGGCCTTCCTCTTTTCGTGCCTTTCGTGTGTTTCGTGGTTAATCATTCTTTTGAATACCTAAAACCTTTTATGAACCACGAAAAGCATGAAACTACACGAAAAAAATTCAAGTATAGACTAATTCTTAGCCAATGGCTTTCCAACGATTTTTTGATAGGCTTCCAGATATTTTTCACTGGTGCACCGGATAATTTCGGCCGGTAATTTAGGGGCGGGTGGATTTTTATCCCAATGGATGCTCTCCAAATAGTCCCGCACATATTGTTTATCAAAACTGGGCTGTATTTGTCCAGCCGCATACTTGTCCTTTGGCCAAAACCGCGAGGAATCCGGGGTAAAAATTTCATCGACCACGGTCAACACTCCATCGACAAAAGCAAATTCAAATTTAGTGTCTGCCAAGATAATTCCGCTTGATTCCGCCTTTTGGGCTCCAATTTGGTAAAGTTTTAAGGAATAATCCCGAAGCTTTTCCGCAAGTTCCCGGCCAACTTTGGTGACCAATTCAGAAAAAGTTATGGGCTGATCATGACCTTCCGATTCTTTCGTGGTGGGCGTAAAAATTGGCTCCGGTAATTTGCTGCTTTCCTGCAATCCCTTGGGAAGTTCTATCCCATTCACGGACCCGTTTTTGAGATAATCTTTCAGCCCACTACCTGTCAAATAGCCCCGTACTACACATTCTACCGGAACGACTTGTCCTTTTTTCACCAGCATGGAACGGCCTTGTAATATCATCCTTTCTTCTGTGGTGAGTCCGGGCACCTGATTCATATCGTCTGTAATCAAATGGTTCGGAAGACTATCTACGGTTTGCCCAAACCAAAACACTGATAAACCCGTTAAAACGTTTCCCTTTTCCGGTATTGGTTCTTCAAATACTACATCAAAGGCCGACAACCTATCGGTAGCCACAATCAATAAGTATTGATTCAAATCGTAAATATCTCTTACCTTGCCCCGTGCAATGAGCGGAAATGACTTTAAAGCCGTTTTACTGACAAGAGCCATAATTCTTCCTCCTACCTCTGAATAAATAATACCAAACAACTAATAACCAATTACTAACAACTAACTTTACAATTGCGGGACAGCCATACAAGTAAACTGGGCTTCACTAACTAACTCATTGTTACTTAATACTCTTCCCTTAAACTTTCCGGCTCTGGCTTTATATTTCAGTAATTCCACCTCAATGCGCAGCTGATCACCGGGTTGAATCGCCCTGCGAAATCTAGCTTTATCAAGTGCGGCGAAGAGGGGCAGACTATTTTTATCTGCGGCAAGTTCCATCGTTACAAAACCGGCTAGTTGCGCCATCATTTCAACCTGAAGGGAACCCGGAATTAAACAATCACCATTAAAATACTGCTGCTGGCAATAATAATCATTGGATGTAATGTTCTTAATTCCTACAGCCCGTTTTCCCTTATCGATCTCAACTACCTGATCAATCAATAAAAACGGATAACGATGCGGCAATAATTCTCGAATCATATTTATATCAAGCATAGCGCATCCTCCTTTGATTATTAATGAAGAACCCCGGATTTAGGAGTAACAAGATGAACCAAAAGTAGAATTGGTAATGTCCAAATTTAGGGAAACAACAAAAAATTACTATAAATAATCATCAATAGTATTCTTTAAATCTTCTGGCTTCTCCGGGCGAAGTCCTTTAAAATTTCCTAAAAAGTCTTTTCAATGTCTAAAATGCCTGATTCCGGTAAACACCATAGTGATTCCGAATTTATCGGCTACATCAATGGATTCCTGATCTTTAATCGAACCTCCCGGCTGAATAATGGCTATGATTCCCGCTTTAGCCGCTTCCTCAACCGTATCCGGCATTGGGAAAAAGGCATCCGACGCCAAACAGGCTCCTTTCGCCGCTTCACCGGCCTGGGAAAAAGCAATTTTCGCCGAACCCACCCGGTTCATCTGACCAGCGCCAACGCCTATTGTACCTAAATTTTTCGTTAATACAATCGCATTGGATTTAATATATTTTACAACTTTCCAGCCAAATTGTAGTTCTTTCAGTTCATCAGCGCTTGGGGCTCTTTTGGTGACAACTTTCAATTCAACAGGATCTAATTCTCCCAAATCTAACTCTTGAACTAAAAGCCCTCCACCCACTTTCTTGAAATCATAACCGGAATTGCTTTTATCGCGCATGCGCGCGCCTTTTCCAAGTTCGGGTATTTCCAGCAAGCGCAGATTCTTCTTTTTAGCCAGTAAATCAAAAGACTCTCTTGTGAATGCCGGGGCGATAACAATCTCTAAAAACAATTCACTCATCGCCTCAGCTGTTTGCAAATCAACTTCGCGGTTCAATGCGACAATCCCGCCGAAAATGGAGGTCGGATCACTTTGATAGGCCTTTTGATAGGCGCTGTAAATATCCGAACCGATTCCAACTCCACAGGGATTGGCATGTTTGACTGCGACTACAGCAGGCTCGCTGAATTCCTTCACCAGTTCCAGGGCGGCATTCCCATCACTGATATTGTTAAAAGAAAGCTCTTTGCCGTGTAGCTGACGGGCGGCGGTAATTGTTCCCGCGGGAATTGTTGATTCTTGATAATATGCTGCTTTTTGATGGGGGTTTTCACCGTAGCGCAAAGCTTGTTTTTTTACAAAAGTTAGTTGAAGCAAATCTGGATATTCCGGGGGCACTTGATTATAACGGTTATTTAAATAATTAAAGATCATGGCGTCGTATAAAGAAGTCAGACGGTAAACATTGAGGGCGCATTGCTTGCGGAACTCAAGTGTAGTTTCACCATTTCCAGCCTTCATTTCCTCCATTAATCTTTCATAATCCCCGGGATCAACAACCACTGTTACATCCCGGTGATTTTTAGCTGCGGAACGCAACATCGATGGTCCGCCAATATCGATATTTTCTATTGCTTCTTCTAAAGTAACTCCGGGTTTGGCGACTGTTGCCGCAAAAGGGTACAGATTCACCACCACCAAGTCGATGGGGGTAATGTTTTGTTCTACCAGTTGCTGCTGATGCTCGGGCAAGTCACGAATTGCAAGCAATCCGCCATGGATTGCCGGATGAAGAGTTTTTACCCGGCCATCCAATATCTCAGGGAAATGGGTGACTTCCGAAATATACGTAACCGGTAATCCTGCCTCTTGGAGAGTTTTAAAGGTTCCCCCGGTTGAAATGATTTCAACTCCAGTTTCACATAAAAATTGGGCTAAAGCAACGAGTCCGGTTTTGTCGGAAACACTGAGTAGAGCCCTTTTAATCTTTGCCATTGAAAATCCTCCTTAAATAGCGAATTATCGACTTAAAAAATAGAGTGAAGGTCCAAAAAAACTGGTAAAGACCTCTCTCTAGCTCTCCCCCAACGATGCCTGGTGAAAAAGCACATTCAGTGGGAGAGTAACTTCACGCATAAAGTGCGTGCTGCCTTTGGGGCCTAAAGAATTTAGGCGACATTGGCTTAGGGTTACCCTTCCACTTGAATCAACAACTTTATCTGCTTCGCGAGGAGAAGGGCTCGTGTCCGATGGGACACGCGGGTTAGGTTTGTTTTAGACATTCAGAAATAGCTCAATTCTCATTCTCATATTTCCCCGGAATGCCGGGGTGGGTAACCACTTAGAAAATACTTTCAACCTAAATCTTAGGACAAACAGCCACCCTGTCGAATTTACATCACTTCGTTGTCCCGGCTAAGCCGGGGGGTGGATAACTTCTTTAAACGAACCCGGTTTCCATCCACGACGATTCGTTCCTCGATCAATAACTTGATAGCTTCGGGATAGATTTGATGTTCAATCGTAAGGACTTTCGCGGCTAAGGTGTCAGGTGTATCGTCATCAGAAACCTCCACGATTCCTTGTCGGACAATGGGACCGACATCGGTTTCCGGAGTCACCAAATGAACTGTAGCACCGGAAAACTTAGCGCCGGAGGTGATAACAGCCTCATGAACATGATGGCCGTACATACCTTTACCGCCAAAAGCAGGTAATAAGGCGGGATGAATATTTAAGATCCGCTCTGGGTATTTTTCAATAAAACAAGGGTCCAAAATCCGTAGAAATCCTGCCAAACAAACCACATCGATATCATATCCTCTAAAGCAAAGGAATACTGCTTCTGAAAAATCTGCATTATTCAGGTAATCTCGATGATTAATAACTTCGGCCGGAATATGATGTTTAGCCGCCCGCTCTAAAGCAAAAACCCCTGCTTTGTTACTGATTACCACGCCGACCCTGGCATCAAACAACCCCGTTTCCGAAGCATCAATAATAGCCTGAAGATTTGAGCCGCCTCCGGAGACTAGCACACCAATTTTTTTCAAACGGACCTCCAAATGATACGATAAAAAATTTTTAAGTTTTATGGTAGTCTTCCACCCCAACTAAATCGCGGCAAAGAAAATCGCGCACAAGCGCGAGCGAAAATATTGCCGGGCTTGCCGGGGCAAGCGAAAGGATAAAAATTGCGGATGCCTAAGTGCGACCTAACCTGCGCGTCCATTAGACGCGAGCCCTTCCCCTAAAAAAGCTTGCGTTTTTTAAGGAATTGTTCCGCAATTCCCCTCAGAAGTGAATTAAACAGCTAATTCAAGTGGAAGGGTAACCGCGAACTCTAGAATTCGAAGCCGCTGACCTCTAAAGATTTTTGACTGCGAAGGCAAGCGGTTACTCTCCCACTGAGCACGCTTCTTTGAATTTACATCGTTGGGGGAGAGCGAGAGTGAGGTCTGCGCCGAATTTCTCGACATTCAATCTATTTTCTAGATAGATAAATTTCCGGCAAACCGTTTCAACAAAAGCAGTCCTAAATTAAGGTAACTTTCTTCTCCCCTGAAACCACAGTACCTAACCTGTAACTCTGGGGAATTGCGTTCTTCACCATTTCAAAATCATCCGGCGCACAGACAACCACCATTCCGATTCCCATATTAAAAACGCGGTATGCCTCTTCATCAGTAATATCAGCCGATTTTTTCAAAAACTCAAAAATCGGCAACACCGGCCAGCTTCCTTTATGAATCTGAACTCCACATCCGTCTGGCAAAATCCGCGGGATGTTATCATAAAAACCGCCACCAGTGATATGAGCCATTCCTTTGATACTTTTCTGTTTTACCAAAGGATAAAGCTCACGGTAATAAGAAGAGTGCGGTGCCAGCAAAGCATCTCCGATTGTTGAATCGATTTCCGGAACATAGGTTTTTGGAGTAAATCCTAATTTTTCAAAACAGATTTGACGGGCAAGTGAATAACCATTGGTATGCAACCCTTTGGATGGCAATCCAATTACGATATCTCCCGGTTTTATCAAAGAACCGGTAATGAGTAAATCCCTTTCCACCACTCCAATAATCGTCCCAGCCAAGTCGAATTCACCGGGTGCGTATATACCGGGCATTTCGGCAGTTTCGCCGCCAATGAGTGCACAATCATTTTCGGTACAGCCCTTGGCAAGTCCTTTGACGATTTCCCCGATCATCTCCGGCTTGACCACTCCGGCTCCAATATAATCCAGGAAGAACAAAGGTCTGGCACCTTGGACCAAAATATCGTTAACACAGTGATTAACCAAATCATATCCGACTGTATCATAGCGTTCTAAGGCAAAGGCAACTTTCAACTTCGTTCCAACACCATCGGTACTGGATACCAGGATGGGCTCCCGGTAATCCCGGACCGGAAATTCATAGAGTCCGCCAAAATTTCCGATTTCTCCTAGTACGTGTGTGTTATAGGTTCCCTGTACCAAATTCTTGATTCGTTTCACTGCTTCATTCCCAGCATCAATATTAACACCGGCAGCTTTATATAGATCGGCCATCCATTTACCCCTCTTCCAACTGGTACTTATTGCCCTTCTCCCCTGGAACAGGGATTGGGTAGTCTCCATTAAAACAAGCCATGCAAAGTTGCTCTTTCGGCTTAAGCGCCCGGTATAAGCCTTCTATGGTTAGATAGGTCAGGCTATCCGCTTGAATATAATTGCGAATCTCTTCTACTGAATGAGCAGAGGCAATTAATTCTTTCCGGACTGAAGTATCAATCCCATAATAACAGGGGTGAGTAATCGGCGGAGCGCTGACACACATATGGACTTCTTTGGCACCGGCTTCCCGCAACAAGCGAATAATTTTACCGCTGGTGGTACCCCGGACAATGGTATCATCAATGATAACCACCCGTTTGTCTTTTAAGACCTCTTCCACCGGATTCAATTTGATCCGTACTCCCAAATCGCGCATATTCTGTTGGGGCTGAATAAATGTCCTTCCAATATAAGGGTTCTTAATTAATCCAATATCATAAGGAATGCCCGAGCTTTCAGCAAATCCGATTGCCGTTGAACGGCCGGTATCCGGGACCGGAATCACCACATCCGCCTTCCCGGTAAATTGTTTGGCAAGTTCCCGGCCCATGGCTTTTCTGGATAAATGAACATTAATTCCATCAATATTACTATCCGGTCTGGCGAAATAAATATACTCAAAAACGCATAAGGCTTCTGCTTTCGCCTTGGGCAGGTAAAAACTTCTGAGGCCCTCCCTATCAATCATAATGAGCTCACCGGGAGCAATATCCCGGATAAAGCGAGCCCCGATACTTGAGAAAGCGCAACTTTCCGACGATATAATATAGGCATCGGCCAACTTACCCAAACATAACGGCCGGTTTCCGTGTGGATCCCGTAATCCAATGAGGGTATCTTTCGTCATCAGTACCAATGAAAAAGAACCTCTTAAGACCTCAGCGGTTTTTAAAATGGCTGTCGGTAAATCATCCTGGCTATGCCGGGCGATCAGATTAATTATCACCTCGGTATCGGTAGTCGATTGAAATACTGAGCCGTTTTCCTGCAGATCCTGCCGCAGTTCCTCGGGATTTACCAAATTGCCGTTATGGGCTACAGACAAAATCCCTTTGGAGCAACGGGCCATCAATGGTTGAGCATTAGCCAGCAGGCTTGAACCGGTGGTGGAATAACGGACATGACCAATCCCAATCCTACCTTTAAGCTGCTCCAGGATATCCCTGTTAAATACATTGGAGACCAAACCCATATTTTTATGAGCAAGGACATGACTCCCATCGGAAACAACCATTCCGGCGCTTTCCTGACCACGGTGTTGCAAAGCATAAAGTCCGATATAGGTCAAAAAAGAGGCCTCAAAATCCGGCTCATTACTATAGACCCCAAATACACCACATGCTTCTTCAGGTTGGTCTCCCTCAAGAAAAACATTCGTGTGCATGCACCTGTTATCGCAAATCACTTCGTCCAATAATCACAGCTCCCCATTTATTTTGTATGATTTCATACAAATAACTAATAACTTGTTAGGCCTAATCTTTTCTCCCACTCATTACATACTTGTTCCGCCTTTTGTTCGGCATGTCCGATATATTTTTGGGGATGATTCAGTATTTCCAGCTGTCTTGTTGTTAACTTACCCAGATAAGGAGCAAGCTCAGTACTTTCATTCAACAATTGCCGCAAAGTCTTTCCGGTTTTTTGCGATTCGAGTGTTAATAGACGGACGGCTTCATGCGCATTCGGGTGGTTTAAAGATGCTAATAGAATATATATCGGTTCTGCAATAACCATTTCTTTGGTACTGTCAAAATTTCTTTCCATCCGTTCCTGGTCAACCACTAACCTTTTGAGTACTTTGGTCATTCTATCCACTGCCGCTACAAAGCCAACCACGATTTCAGGTACAAAACGGCCGGAAGCGGAATTGGTAAGATCGCGTTGATGTTCCGAGATTTGGTCGGCATAGAGGGTAATCATCCTGGGCATGAATTCTTTCCACATGCTTTTAACATGCTCGAAATTCCAAGGATTCCGTTTATGCGGCATTGTTGAAGAGCCAACCTGAGTTGCCTCAAAAGTCTCCCCGACTTCGCCGATTTCAGTACGTTGCAAATGACGGATATCATCGGCCAAGTTGGCTAAAATCCCGAAAGCCGAAATAATGCTATGAATATAGTCGGTCAAATACTCAGGCTCTACAATTTGATTGGAATAATTAGCTGGTTTCAAACTGAGCTCTCTTAAGACCTCAGCTTCAAATTCTTCCGGATCATCAAAAAAGAGCGAACTAGCGTTATAAGCCCCTACGGCCCCGGCAATCTTTCCCCTTAATTCTTGCGAAAACTTTGATACTAACTCAATTCTTGAACCAAACCTGCTTACATACTCGGCCATTGCGAATCCAAAAGTTATCGGAACCGCATGCTGCCCGTGAGTGCGTCCGACTTGCAATGTTGACTTTTCACGGCGGGCTATTGCAATCAAAAGTGATTCCAATTCCCGCATTTTTGGTAATACTACTTTTTCAGTGGCTTCCTTAAACCGCATCGCCGTAGCTGAATCCATTACATCGACCGAAGTTACGGTAAAATGAACAAAAGGCCTTGCTTCTTCACTAACTTGGCGCTGGACACAATTAACCAGTGCCCTGATATTGTGTTTGGTCTTTTCTTCTTCCAGGTAAACTGCTGACGGTTCAATATTTTCACAGGCCGCTATAATCTCTGCTGCAACCGCCGGGCTACAAAGGCCCCTTTTGGCGAGTACCTTGGCCAGAGCGGCCTCAACTTTCAGTTCATATTTAATGTAGGCGTTTTCAGAAAAAAATTCGGCAAGTTGGTCCCATAAAGCCTGATTGGATAAATAGTAACGGTGGTCGAGCGGGCTTAAGTTCAAAAATAGATCCCGGTCCAAAAAATCAGCTCCCTAAAAAAAATTAAGCGGATAGGCAACTTTTTTAAAAGAACCTATCCGCCCGGGTTTTTATCCCTCTACGGTGTAACACCTTAAGGTAAAACCTTATTGGTGCCTGCACCACTTGGTCCAGACTTTTAAACTTCAAAACGGAACCCTAGGTGCACTTCCAAATATTTTTAATGTTGTTTTCATTCTAACAAAATCAGAGGGAGGTTGTCAACCATCTATTAAAACTTATTATCTGTTTCAAGTGGAATTACATCCTCAGGATGGATAATTGTTGTTCCCGGTTTCTCCGATATTTTTTATTCGTGGTTCGTGTGAGACGGTTTTGCCGGATGGGAGGCAAGTTATTCCAATCAAAGATTAAGTAAATAAAACAAGTAATGCCCGGCCATTAAGCTAAACACTACTTCAAAACTCATTCTACAAAATTTTTACCGGATGGATTTAAAATTTATCTGTATCTTTTGTTATGGTATGATTTCTTCCGGAGAGACAACTTTCGTTTTTGCAGGCTTGTTCTCGATTGAATTTGACGCCAATTGGAGGTTAGGCGCACTAAAAATGCTCAAATGATTATGAGGTGTTGAGAGCTTTGCTTGATAGTTTTCCATCGCCGCGGTTGCTTTTTGGCCTTTTATCAACTCCGAAAGTTCCTTGACAATTCTTCGCATATTATCAGCCTGGGCATTCAGTTCTTCGGCTGCTGAAGCGCTTTCTTCTGCATTACCGGCATTTTGTTGGGTCACTGTTCCCACCTGGGCCATCGCTTTATTCACTTGGTCGATTCCTTGGGACTGTTCTTGGCTGGCTGCGGCAACTTCTTCCATTAATTCGCTGACCTTTTTAGTTTGCAGGGCGATTTCACCTAGGGCTTCACGAACCTTATCCGCAACCAATACACCATTACTCGATAGTTCAATATTGTTTCCGATAATGTTTGTCGTATCTTTAGCCGCTTGGGCACTACGTCCGGCTAAATTCCTAACCTCTTCCGCAACCACCGAAAAACCCATTCCGGCTTCACCGGCCCGGGCCGCTTCAATTGCGGCATTTAAAGCCAAAATGTTGGTCTGGAAAGCGATATCATCAATGACTTTGATGATTTTGGCGATTTGGTCACTGGATTTCTTAATCTCTTGGATTGAATCAATCATTTTCTGCATCTGGGCACTACCGCTATTCGAAGAGTGTTTCGCTTGTTCTGATAACTGAGCTGCCTGTTTGGTATTGACAGTATTTTGCAGCATCATCGAAGCCGATTCTTGCAATGTTGACGATGTTTCTTCAATAGCGGCGGCTTGTTCGGTACTCCCCTGAGATAACTGCTGGGCAGAAGCTGATAATTGATTGGAAGCCGCAGCCACCTGCTGCGCCCCTTCATTTAAGGCATTGACTATTTTGGTTACAGATAAAGTAATACTGTGGGTGATGAAAAATGTGATAAATATTCCAAAAGCGATGGCTATCACACTGAAAACGGCTAGTAAAACCACTGAATTTCTAAATTCATTTTTTGCCGCAGTTTCTTCAGTCGCATTCATGTCTTCACAATATTGGACATTCTCTTCCACTGCCTTTATTGCTGCCTGAGTAGCGATATCACCCTGCGTTTCCAATAGCCCCATGGTCACTTGATTCTTATGGGACATTTTCAACTCCATGATTTGATTATTGAGCGCTACTGCCTCCGATACTTTTTCCCCAATCTCATCCCGCAATGTCTTTTCGGTTTCCGACCGCACCGACATGCTTTGGAATTGACCATAAAGCTGTTTATATTTTTCAAGTAGTGATTCAATATTCTTCATTTCATCTTGATCCAAGCCATCATCATTAACTATTACTATTTTCAAGAGACTTTCATGGGTTTGACGAAGTGTATCCAAAATGTTATATGCTAATTTCAACTTAACATTGTTCTCGCTAATGATTTTATTCATACTGGCCCGGTTATTTCCCATATTGGTGAGTGCTACTGTAACGGCTATCAGCATCAACAACAACATAATGCCAAATCCAATATAAATCCTGGTTCCTACCGTCATTTTCTTCTGCAATATCATTCGCATCGCTCCTTTTATTTGTACTGTGATAACAAAAGTGTTGTTCCCCAAAGGCCGGCGGATAAAATCAATAAAGTATGAGATTAAATGGGTTTCTTATTGAAATTTATCATGTGAAATGTCTTAAAAAATTGTATTTCTCTATTCAGTTTTAATTTATCGGCATTTTTTAAAAAATGATTGATGTTTTTTGGTGAAAAATTACATATATATTTTTATGCTTATTTAATTTTTCTTGAATAAATATAAGAAAACTCCCGAAAAACAAAAGTTTTCGGGAGT
>JAEZKW010000163.1 GCA_023415375.1 Bacillota bacterium | reverse complement strand
CCTCTAACTGGCTATCGGTATTAGTTATTAGTTATTATAAGTTTATTTACTCTCCAATACCGGCCAAAGTAAGTAATCACGGATATTTCGAGTGTTTTCCGGCATGAGCTTAAGTAAGGATGCATATTTACCGTCACCATAAGCCCGTTCAGCCATTAATAGCACAGGGATGGCATCTTTTAGATCCGCTTTCATGTTATCCATGTCTTTGTATGGCCAATCGTCAGGCTTGTCGAGGTAACCCGCTAAATAATCGATTGCTTTCCGTAAAGTACGGCCGTCTTGGACAAAGTTCCAAAGGTCAAAATTGACTGTCTCGCCGTACCGGGCCAGTAATGTCATGGCTTGTAAATTATAGAAACAATAATGGAAAGGTCTGGTCCGTTCCAATTCAGCGTATTGTTTGCCATCCAAAGCAATTTGGGAAGCCAAACGGCGATGGGCCGCTTCCTGAAGAGTTAAATTCGCAGTTTTAAGGTCCCCTGTATAAAGCGCAATGCCAATAACTTGGGCATCGTACCAGGTACCGTGATTGTTATGCCACATTCGCTCTTCCCAGCCGTTCTGACTGGTTTGGAGCCAATGGCTGTAATCTTTGAACCATTTCACCAATCTCGTTTTTTCATTCGCCGATAAAACGTTGGCATTTTCAAGCAGGCCGAAATCGTCAATTGTTTTATAAATAAGCGCAAAATCGATAATACCTATACCCCGGCCGTTTACGACCCCGGGTACAGCTTGACCGTAATTCAAATTTGGATTCATCCGGGTTTTGGGATCCAAAAACCAAGTTCTGATAAGGGTAGCCGCCTTTTCGGCATACTTTTTGTCACCGCTGAAATAATAGGCCAAGCTCAGGGTATCAGTGGCGTTTATGAAAAGGCTTTTCCGGACAGCATCGGTAGCATCATTCTTACTGTCGGGATTAGTCTGCCCGTCCTTTTGAATATAAGGTAAACCATCCTTCTTGCTGGGATCAGGCCACCAATAGGGAGCAATGCTCATATAATCATGTTTATCGCCACTTGGCGGAGTCAGTGCTTTCTGAACCACCGTAGGAGGTTCTATTTTGAGTGAATCTTCGGCGTCTTTGAGAAGTTTGTCATAAGCAGGCTTTAGCCCCGGATCATTGGCCTCAACCATTTTTTTAGCTGTTTCTAAACAACGGGCATCGAGAGTATAAACTTTCAACGGGGTATTGTTATCTCCCCATACCATTGTGGAGGCGCAAAGGATAAAAATGATTAGCAACAAACACCCTAGCCGGTTAATTTTCATGAATTATTATCCCCTTTCGATATACTCGTTTTCCTCAACGGCTTCATGTTAAAATCATGATGAATGGGCTTCTCTGTTCCACCCCCTGCAACCAATCTCTGGCCTTTCGTTCCCGGTTTCACGCCAAAGGATTGATCGATCACATTTTTTAAATTAAATTTGTAGCAATTTTGTTACCTAAATTTATTATATTGTTAATATTGGCCGCTATAAATAGGATAGATTTTAGTTTGTTTGGACTATTTTTGTTTTCATTAAAACAAAACCCACTAACAACTACGAGTCTTGTCTTTTTGTTTGATATGACGCTCGAATGCCGTTTCCGGTTTATCTCTTTGCTAAGCCTTTTTCCATGGCGGTGTTGAAGGTAGATATTGTTCAAATTCATGAATCAGTTTTTCCTCATACTGCCCCTGATATTGGCCGTGGACAAATTTATCAAACCCTTCCTCAAAAAATCTGTGCCAGGAAGCTTCTTCATGTCCGGGATTGATCGGATAAAATAAGGCGTGATTCTCTTTGGCTGCTTTCAAATCTCCCGGCGCATCACCAATCATCAGCGTGTGATCGTCTTCATAATGGCCGGCCGCTTTGGCCAACCCCAAGCATTCTCCCTTGGTGCCCATTTCCTGGCCGGCAATTACTTGAAGATACTTGGTCAGATCGTGTTCGCCCCATTCACGTTCCAGCGCTTCACTGGGAGTTTGCGATACCACGATTACCTGGGCATAATCCTGCATTTTAGCCAGGCTCTCCCGGACATAAGGATAAGGCGGCACACCGTGAACCATATCCGCAATCGTATCGTTGACTGCCTGAGACCATTTCAAAGCGGTCGATAAACCTTGGTCATTACTTTTGGCAACGGCTTTTTCCAAAGCCGGATTTCCCAGTTTTGACTCATTTTCAACCCATTGCCGCAATGAAGAGATTTCTGGTAATGAGTACCCTCTGTCTTTGATTTCGACCCGTTCTGCGAGGAGGTCAATGACTTGAATTAAAGCGGGAAAACGGTTAAGCCCTCTCCATTTTGAATAAAGATTGACAAACTCTGCCGTTTCACGTGCATATTTTGAAATCCCCTGAAGTCCCCAGAATTTGATGGTATTGGGCGTAAAACATTCCTTATGTTTAATTTCCATTGTATCGAAAGCGCACCCATCGGAGTCGATTCCGATTAGAAATTCTTTTACCCGTTTTAATTCCTTCAGTGGTTGAGCTGGATCATTCATTCTGATTCCTCCTGTAAATCAATAAAATAATGTGGCCAAGCAATCTATAGCGATAAATTGATTCTGGAATATTTAAAGCGGGATTTTACCCCGCTTTAAATATTCCAGATGAATGAAAGATTTTACGATATGGACCTTATCACCCGGATTTAGTTTTCATACATATCGAGGGTATAATCTTTCATTGGATCCCAGTTTTTAAAGATAAAATCATTATTGGAAACTTTAACGCCTGCATCCTGTAATTCTTTAATTTCCTTATCAAATTCAGCATTGACCTTTTGGGCCAATTCGTTGACTGCGGGTTTGAACTCCATCCCACCGTTCAGGGACGCGGTCATAATCTCCCAGATCGTCGGATGAATCGTATTAACGGAGGTAACGATCTTTACCATACCCGTATTCGGATTGCGCAGTGAAGGCATTACTCCCAGACGGGCAATAGAGGGAGCCATCTTGATGATTTCTTTTAAGATCGGGTCTTGTATATACTTGACATTATTGAAATTCTTCAACGGTGAATATCCGAAATTGTTAGAAACGAACTTTTCCTGATATTGGTCAGAGTAGAAAAAGGACATAACCTTCCAGGCTTCCTTCGGGTATTTGGTCTGTGACGACATATACCACATCGGAGTCAGATTGGGTGTTAAATACATATACCCCTGACGTCCTCTATCCGGTATGGGTGGCGGCGCAACACCGTAATTCAAATGTGTATACCCCATGGATACAAAGGTACCTGGCATCCAAAGACCATCCATGAAGAAAGCGGCCTTGTCCTGAGCAAAATAGGTCCGGGCCAAGGTTTTATCCATTGAAGCGAAGCCGGGGAAAAAGCTGCCATCATCTTTCATGCTCTTGACAAAATTATAGAGTTCTTCCCATTTGGGATCATTTTCCATCCATTTACCGGTCTTGTAATTGATATCACCGGCGGCATTTTCATTCAATCCCAAGGTTGATGCAAGCGGCGCCAAAACCCGTTGCACATCCGAAGCCGGCTTTCCAATCATCGCCAAGCCATAGTAATCTCCTTTACCGGCTTCGGTAACTTTTTTAGCCATGGCCCGGAGCTGGCTCCAAGTCTTCGGTGGATTGTTAGGATTTAATCCGGCCTTTTTTAGAACGGTTTTATTATAAAATAAATAGATGGGACGGGGTATTTTGTAATTGGATTGCGGTAAAGCCGAGATTTTACCGTTGATTTTGCAGATCCCTTCATAAAAATATTCTGCTGGAAACATGCTCTTAAATTTAGGAGTAATAAATTCATCCATGGAACGGGCGAATCCCTGGTTCACCATATCCGTAGGTTGATTGGATTCAAAGAAGATATCCGGCGCGTTGTCACCACGGAATGCCAATGGAAGGCTGTTGCGGTATTGACTTTGAGCAATCGTCACAAATTGAAGATCAATATTAGGATTCTTCTTCTCGAAAATAGTTTTTATTTCCTGGAAAAATTGGGATTGTTCCTGAGACCAGGTCCATACCACGATTTTTACTTTCGGTGCGGCCAAACCTGCTGAAACCAATACAAAAACCAGCACTACAATCATTAAAATCCAAATTAACTTTTTTCTGAGCAAATTATTCTCCCACCCTTTTCATTTGATTTTTCACGCACACATACAGTTATTAAATAGCGCTGCCATGATCACCTCCCCGAAGTTCAAATACCCATCAGTTGGCAATTAACCTTTTACAGCACCAACGACACCGTTAATGAACAATTTTTGGAAGCATAAGAAAACAATAATGACTGGAATTAATGAGATTGAAGCGGCAGCGGTTGCCCCGGTCCAGTCAAACGAATATTCACCGGTAAAACGGAACATTCCTACTCCCAAAGTCCACAATTCGGGACGCCCCAAGGTGAAGATCAAGGGATTAAAAAAGGCATTCCATGTATTCATAAACTGGAAAATAGAAACTGTGGCAATAATGGGTGTGCTCAACGGCAACATAATCTTAAAAAACACTTGGAGAAAACTAGCTCCGTCAATACGGGCGCTTTCTTCCAATTCCCCGGGAATACCCGAAAAAAATCCCATGAACATCAAAATATAAAGCATCTGTCCTCCGCCAGCCTCCGCCAAAATAACAGCAGTCAAGGTATTTAACAGGCCGAGTCGTTTCATGAGATCAAAAATCGGGATAACCGTATATCCGGATGGAATAAACATGGTCGCTACGATAAGCGCAATGAATATTTTTTTCCCTGGAAATTTAAAACGTCCTAAAGCATAGCCGCAGGTTGCGGTCAAAAAAAGCACCAATAAAACTGTACAGCAGGTAACGGTCACCGTATTGACAAAGTATCTGGAAAAATTGGCAGTTGTCCAGGCTCTGACATAATTATCAAATTGCCAGGCCGAAGGTATCAGTTTCCAAACACTATGCAAATCAAAGAGTTCCTTGGTAGTCTTAAACGAACCGGAAAGCATCCAGATAAACGGATATATCCATATGAAACCAAAAACAAGCAAGATTAGATGAACCGGCAACTGTTTCAGTCTCTTATTCATTTTCATCCTCTTCGTCCTCCTAAAAACTACGTTCTCTGCGATATTCACGGATTTTCTTGGTAATACCCGACTGTAATACAGCCACGATAATTAAAGAAATACCGAATAAAAGTCCTGCCGCGCACGCATAACTCATACGGGGAACATTACTCTCTGCCGAAAAAGCATTCCGGTAGACAAAAACCCCCATCATTTCGGTTGCAAAGTTGGGACCTCCGCCTGTTAATGTCAATACCAAATCAAAAACGCGCAATGAATTGACAAAACCAAGTAATAAGATAATGGCTCCAACCGGTTTCAATAACGGAAGAGTTATATGTAAAAATGTCTTAGAAGAACTGGCGCCGTCGATTTTGGCTGCTTCATAGAGTTCCTCGGGAATCGATTGCAGTCCGGCCAGCCAATAAATCATATATTGGCCGAGCTTTTGCCAGGCTCCGATTAAAATCAAGACTACAAAAGCGGTGCTATTAACGCCGAGCCAATCGACCGGCCGGCCGATTACCCTTAGACCGAGTAAAATATTGTTTAAAGCGCCACTATAAGGATTTAGGATGAAAGTAAAGATAATACCTATAATTGCAGTGGTTGTAACAACCGGTAAAAAGTACAAGGTACGGTAAAACGTGGTTCCTTTTAAACTGGCATTATTCAATATTACCGCCAAGATTAACGCGACAGGCAATTTAACGACTGTCTGGAAAATTGCATAAATATAAGTATTGTTAAAGGCATTCCAAAAATAATGATCTTTAATCAGCTCTTTGAAATTGCTCAATCCTATGAACTGGGTTGGCCATCCGATTCCGTTCCAGTCAAACAAGGAAAAATACCCGCTTGCAATAATAGGCCATATAACAAATCCGGTAAACATGATCGCCATTGGAAGAATAAACAAATAACACCAGCGGTGTTCGATAATCTGCTTTAGCAAGGAATCGCCACTTTTTTCTTTGCGTTTTCGTATATCCCCTAAATTCGACATTTTATATTCACCCATCACATATTACCTTCCCCGCTATAAAAAGTAATTTCAATAGCTTGATTGTTACCTTCCCACTGTTTCCATTATGTAATTTACATTTTACAGATAGTTTACAATTATGATATTATAGTAAACTGAAATCAACATCAATGAGACAGACTTTAGATTCCTTGTACTTTTTCAGTTTAAATCCTCTTAAAATAGCTTCAAGCTGTCAAAACGGATGGGTTATTGGGCTGGCAAAAGCCGGCTAAATAACCCGGGGATTCAAGCTGTGAAGGCAACAATTAAGCCCAAGCTTTTATATAGGGGCTGTCTAAAAAGTAATTTAAAGTCAATAAGATATATCCTCATCAAATATGATAATTTCAATGTATTGTATATCTTTATCATCAAATTTTCTTTTTTAGGACAGCCCTGCAAGTAAATTTACGCAATTGAGATAATCAACATTTTTCGTCGATATTTCCCGATTGACTCAATATCCAATATTTTGTCCCGTCTGCGGACACTCGGGCTGCAACGACGGCTCCGTTAATGGATTTACCGTTGAGGATTATGCTGATATCTTTAATCTCACCGATTTGCATAAAAACGGATTCACCATCATAAAAGCAGATTTCAGCCGTATTATCCTTAATGCTGAAGCTATGAATCAAATTCATAAGCTGCTCAATAGAATCACTGCCGACTTTGCCGTAGACCATCGAAGCGAGATATGACACTTGCCGGTCATGGTTTTGATATTTCAGTTTCGGCACAACACTTTGCCGGTAACGGACATTTGTACCGCTGATATTTTCATGGAATGGGGCAGCTTTACATTGTTGCTGATAGCCGTAGAGATTACGGATAAAAGTTATTTTATTATCTTTATAAGCAGCCTCTGCGCCCGGAACGGAAACAATCTCAGCCTTCCCTTCATCAAAACCTAAAGGATAACCTCCTTCTATAAAAAACAGTGCTTTTTGAGTCTCAATCCGGTGAAAATTGATCATAAAATCATCTTTTACCAGGATGGAAGTATAGGCAGTCCCGTTTTCATCGGCTTGATACAAGGGATAGCGGGATGCGGCAAAGTTCTTTTCACAAAACAGGTTCTCCATTTTCCAGCGCTGTGCAAAGTTAATGCCATCCTCGGAAAATTGCAGCGCGTTATCGCAATTGAAAGACTTATAAACGGCTCCGGCTTCATAACTGAATATACTTGAGTAGGCAAAATTAGTATACTTGGCGTTATAATCCGGATTGTCATGATGAGATTTTTGATTAATCAGTTGGACGTGGCCGCTCTTTTTATCGCCGATCATTAATAAACCAGCGCTTTTAAGCGGCACCGCATAACTAGACTTATGGATTGGAAGCGGCAATTCAACAGTTTGCCATAAGGGATCATCCTCCGGCAAAAGCAGGATGTTAAAGGTCTTAACCGCCCAATAGGGCGAACCTCCGCAAGAATAATGTTCTAGGATATCGGCACAAGGCCGGAGATAACCCAGACCGAGATGACCTGCATCCGTCAATATTTCTTGGTTGAAAAAAAATTGAACCCCTTTGTTGCACATGGTCTTTACTTCGCCGGGTGTAATATCAAGACAGCCCAGATAGTATCCGAGGACCACCGGAGAAAGATACCCGAAACGGTAAATCATCGAACGTCCAAAGCAAGGCGCACTACCGTCTTCAGCGAAAAAATAACGGAAATCACGCGCGAATTCCCGAATCCGCTGTTTATAAACTGCAGCCAGATCCGGTTTTGAGTCGCCGTCCATAATAACCCATTGCAGGTAATAATAATGAAAAGCCCAGGCGTTGTAATAGTCAATCCGGTTTACGTTACCGTCCCGGTACCATCCGTCGCCCATATACATATGATTGCAGGCATCAATATTGGCGTCAATCTGTTCCTGGGAATAAGGCATGTTTAACTTCTTGAGTGCCGTATTGGTGATTACATTAAAAAGCAACCAGTTATTCTGATGATATTTTACTTTGGTGCATTGATAAAGGTAAGCGGCGACTTGCTGCTTTTCGCTCTCTGAAAATTGATCCCAAATATGTTTTTTAGAAAGAAAAAGTGACCATGATAATGCTGCGCATTCAACAAGATGTTGCGCATAATCGACAATATCCCCCCAATATTCGGGATGTGCAGGATTGGTCCCGGCCAAAATACCCCGGCGGTAAAAGGCTGCCACATCAAAAGTCTCGCCGTTTAAAACAAAAATCCCGGTTTGACTGCGATAAAGCCAGGGCCCAGCCATAATGAAACTGCGGCTGAAACCTTCCATTTCATCCGCCAACTGTCCATGATGGCTTCGCGGACCCGGAATTCTCTGCCGGGCGCCACCTTCCGAAGAGCTGTCGATAATGCCTTTCATCAAAACGTAAAAAGCTTCTTCCCAATGCTGCCGGGTCCATCCTGAAAAAGGCGACAAGGTATAATCATAAGGTTCGGTTAATCTTAATTTCTTCATTTTTAAAACATCCTTTGCTTAGGATTTTAATTTCAGGGGATTGTAATTTGACAGCGGCCATGAACCTTCTGGCTTAATTCTTCCACATAACACATCCCTAATTGTCTTATAACCTTCGGGCGTGAGATTCATATTAAGGATGATGGTCTTGGCATCAGGAATCATTCCGCCGATGCCTTTGATGCAATAGGGCGTATTGGTAATCAGAACAACCGGATAGCCTTTATCAATCAAAGTTTTAACATATTGATGCGGCTTTTCCGACCGATCATAAAAATTGGTGCATAAAATCAGATCAAAATTATTTTTCTCCACAAAATCGACAACTCCCACCTCATCATCATCATTTGCGCCGAATGAGGTTTCATAAGTTTGTAATGACGGCAATTCGGCTTCCATTAACTCTTGGAAAAGCGCAGGATGATCATAAATGTCGTTTGGTGTTTTAATGCTGTTTTGTTGATTGATGAGCAGGATTTTTTGACTTTTGTTTAGCGGCAGCGCCTTCAATTCGTCTTTAGCAATGAGTATCGCCTTACGTGAAGCTTCCTTGACAGTATTGATCACCAGCGGATCCTCAAATGCCTTCGCGGATTTAGATGCATCGACGATTCCCATATTGTCGAACATGCCGTAATCGTATTTGATGGATAAAATCCGGCGGACTTTAGCGTCGAGTTCGTCTTTGCTAATTCTGCCGTCATCAACATATTTCCGGATGGTATAAAACATCTCTCCGCGCCACCCGTTTTCCGCTTTCATCAAAATAACGTCGACACCCGCCGCCAATGCCATTGCGCAGGAATCGCCGATTCCGTAACGGTCGATCAAAGCCCCCATTGTCATGCTGTCGGTGGTAATTAAACCTTTAAATCCGAGTTCTTCCCGTAATAAACCGGTAACAACTTTCCTGGATACGGTGGAAATATATTCGGCATCAATTTGCGGATATAAACCATGAGCAATCATAATTGAATCGATACCGGCTTCAATGAGTTTCTTATAAGGGTATAATTCAACTTCATGAAATCTTTTCGAATCCACATCCAATGTCGGACAGGCATGATGGGCGTCGGTCGCCGAATCTCCCCGCCCGGGGAAATGTTTGGCCGCGGCGATGACTTTTTCTTCTTTGAAACCCTTGATCATGGCGATGGCATGTTCCGCCACAATTTTGGGATCGTCGCTGAAAGCCCGGAACCCGATTTCCGGATTAGCGGGATTGATATTGACATCAACCACAGGCGAATGAATCATATCAAGGCCAGAAGCCTTCATTTGCCTGGCGATGCTTTTGGCGATACGATATGTAAGCTCCGGATCTTTGCCCGCAGTCATACCCATATTGGAAGGAAATTGAACGACCCCGCCCCGTGAAAAATCCTTGCTGGTATCGCCTTCCTGATCAATGACTGTATGGAGCGGAATGGCAGGCTCACGCCGGGCTGCAAGTTCTTTTAGCTCATTGAGCATCGCGGTATATTGTTCCGGTATTAGATAGGGCGGCAATCCCTGCTTGGATATTTTTTGCAGTGATGGAATGTAGTCATCCCCTAGTGTTTGTTGTTTGGCTTTCGAATCGCTGAAATAACGGAAAATCCGGGCAAAAGGGGATAATCTGATTCCGCCGCAGTGATAGCGGGTGATTGCTTCCCGCAAATCATTCGTGATCTGAGTACCGGACATTCCCACAACCACACATTGGCCGATTTTTTGTTCAACCGACATTTTTTCAATAATACTCTCAATAAATTCTGTTTTGTTCATGATGAAACACCTCCATTATTCTTAGTCATGCAATTCTGCTTAATCACAGCTGCGCAAATCAAACTACAGTTCGGACGCGGGCTCGTTAAAGCCCTTTGTAACTGCAGTTTTACAAAAACTTAATTAAATTATAAGTCTTTGGTTTCATTTCCTACAATGTGATAAAATTAGGATTTCTTAGACATTTTTTAGTTACTGTGAAGAACAATTGGGGTAAAGCCATTGGCATGGAAGTCATCCACCCCGGCCCGGCGGATCACGTGAAAGGATGAAAATGGGCGGGTGTGGCTGTTCTACCTAGAATCCGGGCTAAAAGTTTTTTCTGGGTAGACCATTCATGAGGATTAATTGTTTGCGGTTTCCTGAAACGGAATATAGATTGCTACAGTAGTTCCTCTTCTTTCATCACTTTCAATTTTTAAGCCGTACTCATTCCCATAATGCAACTTTAATCTATAATTGACATTCCGAAGTCCGATTCCAATATGATTGTTGGTTTCATCACCTGCTTCAGGATGTTCCAATAAGGCTTGCAATACTTGTAATTTGGTTTCTTCAATCCCGGTTCCGGTATCGGAAACCAAAATCGCCAAAGTGTTTCCAATAATATTACTGTCGATTAAAATCTTGCCTTCTCCATACAATTCAAGACCATGAATACAAGCGTTTTCAACCAACGGTTGTACTGTTAGTTTAATAATTTCATGTTTTAACAAAGCTTCAGGAATACGGATATCCATGGAGATTCTGTTCCCAAACCGAATTTTTTGGATACTGAAGTACCGTTCAACTTGTGCCAATTCATCTTCTAAAGTAACCATCATTTCCTCTGAATGAATTGAATATCGAAAAAAGTCACTAAGGGTCCCTGTCATTTCACTGATTGAAACAACTCCTTCCAAAACAGCCAATGAGCTAATGGTCCCCAAAGTATTGTATAAGAAATGCGGATTAATCTGCGCCTGTAATGAGAGAAGCTCAGCATGGTGCTGGCGGGATTCAGCCTCGGCCTGACGGATTCGGGAGGTGTAGTTATCGGAGATGAGGGTTTGAATTTTTTGCAACATTTGATTGAAATTTTCCGTTAGTTTTCCCACTTCGTCAGTACTCTCCACTGGAATTACCCGATCCAAATATCCCTTTGACGCCTCTTCCATTGTTTGCTGAAGTTTCTTAATCGGCCTTGTAATGCTGGCGGCAAAAGTAATGGCCATTAAAAAGCTGGCTGCCAGACATAAAACAATGACCCAACCGGTGATATGTTTCAGCCGTAAAACGCTGCTAGCGATCTCCAAATAGGGTACCACGGCGATTAAACGCCAGTTCGTATAATGAAAAGTGTTATAAATTACCAATGAATGGAAACCCTCGACATCGGTTTGAAAATTTCCGGAATATGAAGCCATCACTTGGTGACGAAACATAAAAGGATATCGGTGCCTGATCAAGCCAGGATTCGGATCATAGATTATTTTACCCGATGAGTCGATGATTGAAAGATGCCCTGATTTCCCCAACCGGACCTGTTCACAGATGTCCTTAATTTTTTGCAGATTAATATCTATCCAAAATATACCCTCGGTTTTTTGGGGATTCCCGGGAGGTGAAATCCGGCGGGCCAGAGAGATGGTAGGCGAACCATAACCGAAAACCGAAGGGTGCACTCCGCTGATCAATACTGAACCATCCTGAGGGAGTTCGCCCAGCCAATTTATTTTTTTTAAAAGCCAGGGTTCTTTTCTTAAAAACGGCTCATTCCCCTGTTTGCTCACTCCGGTAACCCAACCATCCGGCCTGGCCAAAAAGACGCCTTCGATCTCATAATTGCCGCTGATAATCGGATTCAAATACGCCTGCATTTGTGACAAATGGGAAGATAAACCCGCAGCTTCCGAACCGGGAGCATTTAAAAAGTCTCTGGCAAATTCATTCCCGAGAGTAAAAAGGGAGACTCGCTCGTATTGCTGAAAATATAATTCAAGATGCATAGATAGCTGGTCAATCATTACACTGGAATTATAGACAATATTCGCTTCCAAGGCATTTGTGGCGGTAAAGTAGGCGACAAAACCGAGAAAAATTAAAGGCAGGACTACTAAGGAGAAAAAATAAAAAAACAATCTGCGCTTGATAGTATTCTTTCTAAAAAAGTCAATCCCAATATGATGAGGCCTTACCATTAAATTCATATGCCTAAACGCCTCCGGTATTCAATTGGATTGACTCCGACCATTTCTTTAAAAATACGGCTAAAGTAAGCCTGATCGTTGTATCCGACAGCTTTGGATATTTCATATATTTTTAATTCGGAGTGTTGTAGCATTTCCTTAGCTTTTTGAATCCGCACCCGGGTCAAGTAGGTAATAAAGTTCTCTCCGGTCAGATTCTTAAAAATTTCACTGAAATAACTCGGATTAAGGTACGCTTGTTCGGCAACCTCCTTCAGGCCGATATCGGAAGCAAAATTGATTTCAATATATTCTTTGGCCTTGCTGACGGCTTGACGACCGACAGAACTACGCTGGATGGCAATTTTCGAAATAAACATTTTCAACTGTTCGGCCATGTACTGCGCCAAACCGGACTGGTCTTTCGTTTGAAGTGAGTACAACCCGTCGAT
Organism: Bacillota bacterium; assembly: GCA_023415375.1. GTDB lineage: Bacteria > Bacillota > UBA4882 > UBA8346 > UBA8346 > UBA8346. The sequence goes on along the minus strand of JAEZKW010000163.1, from coordinate 826 downwards.
CCAAGCCATATCACCGGTAATATTGACATCGGGGCATCTTTTACTGATATTCTCAAAAATACTAGCGGCTATTTGCAGGTTAAAATGCCAGGGGAATTTATGAATTTTATTCAACATTTCCCAAAACTCATTTGACTTGACAATCATATCCTCTGTGTTAAGTAATTGAATTGACTGTTCCAATTCATTCAATTGAGCAATAAGATTTGGTTCAAAAAGTAAGCTGGAACTGGAAAAAAGTTGATCAGTTATTAAAGACTTAACCTTTGTTAAAGCTTGGATTAATTCCTTTTCTTTTAGAGGTTTTAATAAAAAATCCATCACACCTAATCTGATAGCCTGCTGGGCAAACTCGAAATCACTATAGCCGGTAATGATAATTACCTTTATATTGGGCTGTTCATTGCGAATCCATCCAGTCAACTCTAATCCATCCATCTTAGGCATACGAATATCCGTGATCACTAAAATTGGAGCCAGCGTTGCGATTAATCGAACGGCTTCTAAACCATCAGTCGCTTTGCCAACTACTTCGAAATCGGTCCCGGAGTTTTCAATCAATTTTGCTAATGCATTCAGTAAAATCGGCTCGTCCTCGACAATTATAACCGGGTACATTTACACACCCCACTTGGGTATCAAAAATAGTAGGCACAAATAAATATTAATACAAAATTAATTATAATACCATTCTTTTTGTTATTTAGGGGCTCCTGAAAAAGTAATCGTTTCCGATTAGAATTCCAGTATTACCCATTTATTTGAAAATAATATAAAAATGCTATCGAAAAATCGCACCTTGAAAAATGAAGATAAAAGAACCCGC
>JAEZKW010000145.1 GCA_023415375.1 Bacillota bacterium | reverse complement strand
TAACTATCAAAAATAATGGTACAACACCAATTAATGGCTGGACGCTAACTTGGACCTTCCCGGGTAACCAAAAGATTAGTAATTTGTGGAATGGTAGTTTCACCCAAAGCGGGACTGCAGTGTCAGTAAAAGATGGCGGATTTAATGCCAATATCCCGGCAAATGGCGGCACGGTAAATTTCGGATTTAATATTACATACAGCGGTTCTAATGCAAAACCAGTCAGTTTTACTTTGAATGGTACGGCTACTCAAGTACAGTAAATTAAAGATAACTTTTTATGATTGAATTTGCTACCGGTTTTATGCCGGTAGCAAATGAACCAACTTTCATTTCTGATTGCTTAATTTCGCAGTATTGGAATTAACCCTGAAATTGATCGATGGGAGAATAAAATAATGATTTTGAAAAAACAAGCAGGTTATGGAGCGTTAATTCTATTAATCATTATGATGATTGGCGGCGGGATATCTTGGGAAAATTTTCGGTTGAAAAAAAACCATTCTCAGGCGCTGCGCTTCGGTTACCATGCTTTAAAGATAAACGGGAATTATGTCAATGAAGCCATTTTTCAAGATGAACAAAATCAGTTTTTTCTGCGCTGGCACCGTACGGCAATGATGTTGCGTAAGTCCGATGAGGAACGCAATGATCTGCTTTTGGATGCGATTATTAATCGGGTTGGATTGGAAGATTTTTTATTGAAACGATCCGGTATTCTAGTGAGACCCCAAGAGATTAAGTATTATATTAACCATTACATCAAATCAAAATATGCAACAAAATTGGAATTCGATGAATATTTGGATAGTGTTTCATGTGGGGATGAAAAGGATTTAAGAAAACTTATCAGGCTCTATTTACTGAAAGTAAAATATTACCCTCATATAGCACCGGGATATGGCGTCACAGTATCCGACAGGGAGATTGAAACAGCATTTCAACACCAAAAATCAGAAAATTGGGCAGTTGTCCTGCAACATATTCTTCTCAGTTCCAAACAGAATGATGCTATCCAAGACCGCTGGAAACTGGCTACTAAAATTAACGAGCAGTTGCGACAAGGGGCAGATTTTGCAATGCTGGCTGAAAAGTATTCCGATGATCGTGCCACGAAAAATAAAGGGGGACAGATTGAGCCCCTAGCCAAAGAGAAAGTACCTCCGTTATTTGCCAACAAGATCTTTGATACCCGACCCGGACAGCTTATTGCGCCTTTTTCTACAGAATATGGGATCGAAATTGTAAAAATAGTCAAATTCAATAGTTTTTATCATTCCCGTGCTGAAATTAAAAACATGTTGCTGGTTGATAAATTTGAAAAATCGCCTCGCTTTAATGATTGGTTTAGCAAAATTAAAACGCAAATGGTGATTAAAATTACTGATCCGGCGCTGGCCGCTTATCGGGCCTTTAAAAACAATAATTATCAAACTGCTGGGAGGTTATATCTTAATGCTTACCAACGTTATCAGCAAGAGTTTTATTTTTATCGTGCCTTCCAAAGTTACCGCGCAGCAGAAAAATGGGATCAGGTTACTCACTTAAGTCAATTAGGAATCCAAAAATTTGGTTACAAAGTACCTTACTATATTTATGGCGCAGAAGGATTTTATCATAAAAAACAAACAGCGGAGGCCCTAAAGTTATTAAAAACAGCCGTGACTTTGTCAGCTGGTAACGTGGTGGATCGGGAATTAACTTTACAGATGTATTCTAAGCTCGGCTTGGCAAAGGAGGCCAAGCAGTAAATAGACAGCATGGGTATCGGTCTTGAACGGACCCGATTCGGCTCATTTTGCAATTCATTCGTGCACTTGAATATGATGTGCCGGATCAAAGTTCAAAGAAATGGAGGTGGTCTGAAATCAAGCATAAGGGAACAAATCCATTTTCAATTCAAAGGGAAAGAAAGGATGGTTTTAATGAAAAGATTAACTGGTAAACTAATGTTTCTTTTGCTGAGCATCGTGTTAGGCGGATTAATATTTCGAGCAGGCGCAGCCAATTACAATTATGCCGACGCCATTGCCAAAGCAACCTCTTGGTATGATGCCAATCGCTGTGGCCCCGATGTAGCTACTAATAATGTGTTTTCAAGCTGGCGTGGCGCTTGTCACACTTCCGATGCGGTTCCCGGCGGTTTTCATGATGCCGGAGACCACGTAAAATTCGCATTGCCGGCAGCATTTTCCGCCTCAACTTTGGGTTGGTCGCTTTATGAATTCAAGTCGGAATATGATAATGCCGGAGCGACAACCAAATTACTTCAAGAGCTGAAGATTTTCACCGATTACTTTTTGAAATCATGGAATGGTACGAGTATGGTGATCCAGATTGGCGACGGCGGCAGTGATCATGCGTATTGGGGCCCGCCGGAAAACCAGACTACAGCAAGGCCATCATCTTCATCAAGCTCTGCTTCGGATATCATTGGGCAGACAGCTGCAGCTTTGGCATTGATGTATATTAATTACCAAAGTGTTGACTCTACATATGCCAATCAATGCCTTACTGCGGCAAAAGCCATGTTTAATGTGGCTAAAACCAATCTGGGACGCGGTACAGTCGCAAATGGATACTATACTTCATCTTCTAATTATGATGACCTAAGCTGGGCTGCTATATGGTTATGCGTCGCCACGGGCGATAAGAGCTATATTAGTTCGGTAGACTCTTGGCTTGATCAGAAAAATGACAGCGGCGATAACAACTACCAAAAACCCTGGACCTTCTGCTGGGATGATTCAACCTTGGGTAACCTGATCATGATGTATAAATTAACCGGCAATCAGAAGTATTACAACGGAATTATCTGGAACTTCGACTGGTATACCAAGACCCTCACCAAGACGTCTTACGGATTGCCGTATTTGAATCAATGGGCCGTATTGCGTTACGATTCGGCGGAAGCCGGCTTGATGTATGTCATGTATAAGGAATTCGGCCTTTCCAGTTATCTGACGGCAGCGAATCTAATTATCGATTATTGTCTGGGTTCCAATCCAACTGGAATTTGTTTCTTAACCAATGATGGCACTAACACAATTCATCATCCACACCACCGGGCCAATCAACCCAATCAAAATGATTCATCCACTCATGGAATGGTCGGCGCCTTAGCCGGTGGTCCTAATAGTGATGATAGTGTTCAAGATCAGGTTGGCAATTATACCAATAATGAAGTCGCGCTGGACTATAATGCTTCATTTTTACTTGGCTGC
>JAEZKW010000075.1 GCA_023415375.1 Bacillota bacterium | reverse complement strand
AATTGAGAAGCTTCAGGAAATTTTAAAAGGGTATCCGCAAGTTGAAATTGTTTTGAACAGCCGATATGCGGAGGGTATGTTTACTTCGGTCAAAGCAGGAGTGGGTCAGGTCCGGGGCCAGAAATTTTTTTTCAGCCCCGGGGATTATCCTTTAATCAGCCCAGAAGTCTGCCGTAAGTTGCTGGCGCAAAAGGGGCAAATCGTAATTCCTTTATTTCAAGGTCACAAAGGTCATCCGGTACTCTTTTCGGCACAAATTGCCAAAGAATTGCTGGAGATGTCTGATTCCTCAAACTTACGGGATTTTATTGAGCAAAAGGGCTATCAAACGGTAGCCGTGGAAGACGAAGGAATTTTAATTGATTTGGATACGCCCGATGATTATGAGCGGATATTGGAACACGCAAAGAACGCGAAGTCGAGGAGGGATTTTGATGAGTGCTGAAATTAATGTACCAGTTCAAAAAGTAGATCACCGGGAGAAGGTTACTGGCGAGTCGGCTTATGTGGGGGACATCAAATTTCCAGGAATGTTGTATGCCAAGACTTTACGCTCCCAAAAGGCCCGGGCTTGGATTAAGGCGATCCATAAGCCCCAGCTACCGGAAGGATATTTTATTATCGACTCCTCAGATATCCCCGGCCAAAATCGGGTTAAAATTGTTATCAATGACCAGCCTTTCTTTGCTGAAAAGCGGGTCAATTACATTGGTGAACCGATTTTATTAGTCGTCGGGCCGGACAAACAAACCATCCTGGAAATCTTGGCTCAAATTCGAGTCGATTATCAGGAGATTCCGGCTATATTGACGATCGATGATGCTGAAAATCCCGATTTAGAACCGATCTTTGAAGACAAGAAATATTTCGCGGATTATCATATTGTTAAGGGAAATCCGGAAGAGGGATTTGCCCGGGGTCAATATTTTTTTGAAGAGGAATTTGAAACCGGTTACCAGGAACAACTTTACCTCGAACCCCAAGGTGTAATCGGTGTTTATGAAAATAATCAAATCACAGTGTATGGCGCTATCCAATGTCCTTATTATGTGAGGGACGCCTTAATGCAAGCTTTCGGTTGGGGCAGTGAGCGGGTCAGGGTCGTACAAACAACTTTAGGCGGGGCTTTTGGCGGCAAGGAAGATTATCCCTCGTTGATCGGCGGACAGGTAGCCGTTGCAGCCTATAAAACCGGGAAACCCGTGCAATTGATTTTTGACCGGAGCGAAGATTTGGAAGTTACCACGAAACGTCATCCTTCGGTAATCCGGCTTAAGACTGCGGTCGATGAAAACTTGAAAATTACGGCCCTGGAAGCGGATGTCCGCTATAATGCCGGTGCTTATTGCGGGTTGTCCAATGTTGTCTTGCAACGGGGCATGTTTAACATAGCCGGGGTTTACCAGATTCCTAACATCAAGGTTCACGGAAAGACCGTAGCTACCAATACGGTTCCCAATGGCGCTTTTCGAGGTTTCGGGGCCCCGCAGGCGATTTTTGCCATAGAGATGATGATGGATATTATCGCCCAAAAATTGGGGATTGACCCATTGGAATTCAAAATGAATCATCTGGTTCAAAAAGGGCAGTTAACCACCACCAGCGGGACTTTCCGTCAAGAGGTGAAACTACCGGAGTTAATTGAGGCCGTTGATCAACTCTCGTTATATCGTCAAAAAAGACGAGAATTCGGAAGCCGAAAAGAAAAGCCTTTACGAGGCATTGGCATGTCGCTGTTTTTACATGGCTGCGGATTTACTGGCAGTGGAGAACGGGATTTTATTAAAGCCCAGGTGAAATTGAGGAAGTTGCAAGATGGCACGGTGGAAATCCTGGCTGCCAATACTGATATGGGTCAAGGGCTGAAAACGACTTTTCGGAAGATCGTAGCCAATACTTTGGAATTACCGATCGAATCGATTATATATCAAAATCCTGATACTACCCGGGTCCCTAATTCCGGACCGACCGTGGCCTCACGAACCGTGATGATTGTCGGCAAATTACTGGAGCAGGCGGCTTTGAAATTGAAACAACGCTGGAACGAACCGGGAGAGGTTGAAATCGTTGAAAACTACCGGCATCCGGTGGATATGCAGTGGGATGATGCCACTTTTACCGGGGATGCTTATCCGGCTTTCTCTTGGGGTGTCAATGCCGTGGAAGTTGAAGTGGATCCACTAACCCTAGAAATAGAAATCAAAGGGGTTTGGTCCGCTTATGATGTGGGGAAAGCCATTGATGATCGGATCATGAGGGGCCAAATCGAAGGCGGAATTTTACAGGGCCTGGGTTATGGAAGTCTAGAAAAAATGGAATGCCGCCAGGGGAAATTACAGCAGCGTTCAGTGACTGATTACATCATACCCACGGCCATGGATTGCGTGAAAATGGAACACCGTTTGATCGATAATCCTTATATTGATGGTCCTTTTGGAGCCAAAGGCGCGGGTGAGCTGACTTTGATTGGTGGAGCGCCGGCCTTAGCTTCTGCGATAAGCAATGCTTTGGGAATACCGATTCACCGGCTTCCTATAACTCCGGAATATTTGATGGAGGTGGTTAAAAATGGGAAAGCGGATTGATTTCATCCTAAACAACCAAACAGTATCCTTGGAAACGGATCCCTTGCGTCGCTTGCTGGATGTGTTACGGGAAGATTTTGGACTGACAGGGCCGAAGGAAGGCTGCGGTGAAGGCGAATGCGGGGCTTGCTCGGTTCTGCTAAACGGACGCCTGGCTAACTCTTGTCTCATTGCGGTTGGAACGGTTGAAGGGCGGGAAGTAACTACCATTGAAGGATACCGGGATAGTGAGCAATTTAAAATTCTCGATCAGGCGTTTGCTGATGCCGGGGCGGTTCAATGCGGGTTCTGTATTCCCGGGATGATCATGGCGGCAGAAGCTTTGCTTAGAAAAAATGCTAAACCCAATGAAATGGAAATACGGGAAGCTATTTCCGGAAATCTCTGCCGTTGCACTGGCTATGGGATGATCATTGAAGCGATTCAATTGGCAGCCGAAAGGGGTGCTGGATTGTGGTAACATTCACTCCGAAAACGTTATCCGAGGCATTCGAGATCCTAAACGTAGAGCAGGTAATCCCCTTCGCTGGCGGAACCGATTTGATGGTTCGCAGGAGAAGCTGGTCAGGAACAAAACCTAGTTTCGAAGATCCGGCACTTTTCATCGGGGAATTGAAAGAACTGAAAGAAATCGTCAAAAAAGGGCAGAGCTTGGAGATCGGGGCTGCAGTTTCCTTAACAGAACTCCTTGACCATCCGGACGTTCCAGAAATATTAAAACAGGCAATCAGGGTGATGGCCTCGCCAGCTATACGTAACCTGGCTACTTTGGGAGGCAACATTTGCAATTCTTCTCCGGCTGCTGATACCCTACCGCCCCTCACTGTATTCGGTGCTACTTTGGTGTTGCAAAGTAAAGGGAGCCAGCGCGAGGTGCCGATTGGAGAATTTATCAAGGGGCCGGGCCAAAACGATTTGAAAGAAAATGAATTACTTACCTCGATCCATCTTTCATTAGCAAAATATAATCATTATTATTATAAAAAGGTTGGAACCCGTAAGGCGGACGCTCTTTCCAAGGTTTCTTTCGCTGGATTGGCGCTGACTTCGGGTGGGATTGTCGATGAAGTAAAGATAGCGATTGGGGCAGTGGCTCCGCGAGTTGTCACCTGCTTCGAGGCGGAAGAGTTGCTCAAAGGCAAATCAACTCGTGATTTATCCAAACGAATTCCGGATATCAAACAATTATTTCAGGAATACATTCGGCCGATTAATGATCAGCGTTCGACGGCTGCCTACCGGAACGAGGTCGCTTTCCGGCTGCTCGAACATTTCATCGCACAGTTAAAATAAGGAGTAATCAAAATGATACTTGTTGGAAACGGAAGGCTAATCACCCGGGATGGGACGAATTCCCTCATTGATGATGGCTGTGTAGCCTTTCAGGATAATTTAATCATTGAGGTCGGTTCGACATCTGGGCTCAAGTCCAGATATCCGCAAGCCCGTTTTATTGATGCGGGGAGAAAGTTGATAATGCCTGGGTTAATCAACACTCACATGCATTTCTATAGTACTTTTGCCAGAGGTATGGCTTCCAAAACTGCTCCGCCCACTAATTTTTTGGAGATTCTGGAACGGCTTTGGTGGAGATTGGATAAGACATTAACCTTAGAGGATGTTTATTACAGCGCGATGATTCCTATCATCGAGAGCATTCGAACCGGGACCACAACTATTTTTGATCATCATGCAAGTCCGGGCGCAGTTCACGGCAGTTTGTTTAAGATTGCCGAAGCCACTTTAAAGGCTGGAGTACGCTCCTGTTTGTGCTATGAAGTATCGGATCGGGATGGGGAGCAGACAGCGGATAACGGGATTCAAGAGAATGTTGATTTTATCAATTTTTGTAATCAGGAAAATAATCCTCTGCTCAAGGGAATGTTTGGTTTACACGCTTCAATGACTTTGTCCGACAAAACTTTAGAAAAATGTATTACCCAAAATAGTGGGACCGGAGCCGGGTTTCATGTTCATGCAGCGGAAGGTATCCAAGACCGTGATGACGCCGAGAAAAAGTACGGCATGGGGGTTGTGGAAAGACTTTATAAAGAACAAATTTT
>JAEZKW010000067.1 GCA_023415375.1 Bacillota bacterium | reverse complement strand
TAAAGTCACTTGGGAAAATTGGGCAGGACAGAACCTTTATCAAGAAATCAAAAAGGAAGGGGTTCAGATTTGGTAGTTTAGCTATCAGTTGGCAGCTTTTGGCTTACGATCTGTTATTGGCTGGTAATTTCCGGCTTTCGGCCTAAAGCTGACCAACAACCTTTTTGTCAAAAGCTAATCACTGATAGCCCTAAAGCCTGGTTTTTTATAAGACAATTATTCTGTAACTTCCCGTGCCGAAATAATCTCGATATCATGGACCGGAACATCCTGAAAATATTCAAAGGTGTCTGTGGGTTCTTCGGCGATTTTATCAACTACATTCATCCCCTCAATTACCTTGCCAAAAACACAATAGCCAAAACCTGTGGCTGAATCGTTTTGATGATCCAAATAGTCGTTGTCCACTAAATTAATAAAAAATTCCGAAGTGGCGCTGTCTACAACCTGGGTACGGGCCATGGCAACGGTACCGCGTGAATTGGAAATGCCGTTTCTGGCTTCGTTAACGATGGGAGGGTAACTTTTTTTATGATCCATTCCTGAGGTAAAACCTCCTCCTTGAATCATAAAATGAGGAATTACACGGTGAAATAAGGTAGTATTGTAAAACTTTTCACGGGTATAGCGCAGAAAATTTTCTACTGTGACAGGGGCTTCATTTAAGAATAGTTCTAGCTTGATGTTTCCAAGGGTGGTTTCCAAAATCACTTGAGGATTTTGGGTACCAGTCGGTTGGTTAGAGTCCATGGTATTCTCCTTTTTCAAAAATCAGTATCCATATTATAACATAGGCACTTTTGGAAAGTGAATATTCCTACGTTCTATTATGAAACAAATATGGTAAAATATTAGAGTAATTTGACAGTGCTCGGCTGCCTATAGAAATCAATTACATGGAGATTAATCAATGCTGGAAGAGGCGGAACTGCTCCTTCAAAAATACTATGGATATCCTAAGTTTCGTGAAGGACAAGCCAAAATTATCAGTAGTATTTTACAAAATAACGATACTTTTGCGATTATGCCAACCGGTGCCGGTAAGTCAATCTGTTTTCAAATTCCGGCGTTACTGTTTGAAGGCGTTACCCTGGTTATTTCTCCCCTAATCTCTTTAATGAAAGATCAAATTGATTCCCTAAACAGTTTAGGAATCCCTGCAACATTTATCAATAGTTCATTAAGTTCGCGTGCAGTCGATGAAAGGATTCACCAAGCGGGTCAAGGAGCCTACCGTCTGCTTTACGTAGCCCCGGAACGTTTGGAAGTGGAATCTTTCGTCAAACTTGTGGAATCGCTTCGAATTGCGCTGATCGCTATTGATGAAGCCCACTGCGTTTCTCAATGGGGACATGATTTTCGGCCCAGTTACCGTCAAATTGGTCCATTTATAAAACGACTTGCTGTGCGGCCGGTCGTAGCGGCATTTACTGCAACAGCCACTCCGGAAGTAAAAGATGATATTGTAAAACTATTGGCCCTGCAAAAACCGCAACTTTTTGTAACGGGTTTTGATAGGGAAAACCTATCCTTTTCAGTGGTGCGGGGTGAAAACAAACGTGATTTTTTGACCCATTATATTGCTGTCAATCACCAACATTCAGGGATTATTTACGCAGCGACCCGTAAAGAAGTTGATCAGATTTATAATTTGTTAGTCAAGCAAGGTTACGCCGTGGGAGAGTATCATGCCGGTTTGTCGGGTGGTGAACGGATCCGAAATCAAGAGGCTTTCCTGTATGATGATTATAAGATTATGGTTGCGACCAACGCCTTTGGCATGGGAATCGATAAATCCAATGTCCGGTATGTAATCCATTATAATTTGCCAAAGAATATGGAGTCCTATTATCAAGAAGCCGGCCGGGCAGGGCGTGATGGGGAACCCAGTGAGTGTATTTTACTATTTGCGCCGCAGGATATTGTGATTCAGAAATTTTTGATTGAACAAACAGTATATTCCCCGGCCCGTAAAAATAATGAATTAAAAAAACTCCAAACCATGGTAGATTACGCACACTCCCCCCGTTGTTTACGCCGATTTATCCTGGAGTATTTTGGTGAAGAACAGTTACCCGAAGAGTGTGGCAATTGTGGGAACTGCAATGATCAAACCGAGCTTGCCGATATAACATTGGAAGCCCAAAAGATTTTTTCGTGCATTTTTCGGATGCACGAACAATATGGCGTATCCATGGTAGCTGATGTATTGAAAGGATCCGGCGCCAAGAAAATATTGCAACAAAGATTTAATACGCTTCCAACCTATGGGATCATGAAAGATACCCCGTTATCTGAAATAAAGGATTTGATCAACCGCTTGGTATCTGAAGATTACTTGCATCTCACCCAAGGGAAATATCCGGTTGTTAAGCTACAGCCTAAAGTTTCCCCGGTATTAAAAGGGGAAGCCAAAGTATTACAGAAAATTATTCAACGGAAAGCCAAATTAGAACAAGATGATTCGTTATTTGAGACCTTACGCAAATTACGGAGAGAAATAGCCGCCCGGGAAGGTGTGCCACCTTATATTATCTTCTCTGATAGCACTTTGCACGAGATGTCCAAATATAAGCCGACCAACAGTCAAGCTTTGCTTACCATTAAAGGCGTTGGAGAATCGAAGCTGGAGAAATACGGAAATTTATTTATGAATGCAATTTTGAATCATGGAACGGACTCAAAATAGCGGGTGAATATAATCGTCTAGAAGAGGAATTGGCAAATAAATGGCGAAAATTAAAAAACTTATGCTTTTTGAATTTTGTAAAAAAGGACGTTTCATATATGAAGATTAGCGATATCTATAAACAGAAGGCGCGCACGCGCGGGCCGGTATTGTCCTTTGAAATATTTCCTCCAAAACCGGACTATCCTTTGGATTCCGTTTTTCAGACCATCGATGGACTAAAAGACCTCGGACCGGATTTTATCAGTGTTACCTACGGGGCAGGAGGTTCAAATCGGGCCAGGACCATTGAAATCGCCTCCCGGATAAAACATGATTATCATCTGGAATCTCAAGCCCACTTAACCTGTGTTGGCCATTCACCAACTGAACTGGACCAGATTATTGATGAAATACGAAATCACGATATTGAGAATATTTTGGCTTTACGGGGTGACCCTCCCAGAGATCAACCGGATTTTAAGCCAGAGCCGGGTTATTATGGGGATTCTATTGATTTAGTCCGTCATATACGGCGAAAAAGTGGTTTTTGTATCGGCGCCGCTGCATATCCAGAGGGCCACTCACAGACAGCCCGCTGGGATCAGGACTGGTTACGGCTAAGGGATAAAGTGGCTGAAGGGGTCGATTTTCTATTAACCCAGATGTTTTTTGACAACCGGGTGTTTTATAATTTCGTTGACAATATGCTCCGTTTGGGAGTTGAAATTCCTATATCACCCGGAATTATGCCGATCCTAAACATCGGCCAAATTAAAAGAATGATCAATCTGTCTGGTGCATCGATTCCGTCCAAACTTCTAGTAATGTTTGACAAGTTTGGCAATAATAATGATGACTTTGAAAAAGCCGGAATCGAATACGCTATCAACCAAATTGACGATTTGCTTGAAAACGGTGTGGCTGGGATTCATCTTTGCACTATGAATAAGGTGGTTCAGACTCGGGCGATTGTTGAGAATTCTAAACTGAGGAGTCGTTCATGAAAAACAGCCAGGATAATCAAGAATTGAAGAGATTAGTTGGTGTTGCCGCGGCCGGTTTGGTTACCAGCGGTATGACATGCGGTATCGGCACCGGTTCAACCGTGGCATTTTTCATTGAAGAATTAGGTCGCCGGGCCCAAGAAGAAAAATTACATATTACCGGTGTACCAACGTCTTTTCAATCGAAATTACTTTGTCAAAAATATAAGATACCGGTTCGGGATACTCAGGATTGCTCTGAATTGGATATGGCAGTGGATGGAGCCGATGAAGTGGATCCCGATCTCAATGTAATCAAAGGCGGTGGGGCTGCTCAGACCCGTGAAAAGATTGTAGCGGCCATGGCGAAGCGATTTGTAGTCATTGTGGATGAATCAAAACTGGTTCCGCGGTTAAATCATGCTTTTCCGGTTCCGGTGGAGATTATTCCCTCTGCACTAAGCTACATCCAGGAACAAATTAAAAAACTCGGCGGGGAGAGCACACTTCGGATGGGAATCCGGAAAGATGGCCCAGTGGTCACCGATAACGGGCAATTTATTTTGGATGTGCAATTTAAACCCGGATCCGATTTACGAATAATTGATCAAAAACTCCATCGTACCCCCGGGGTTGTCGAAACCGGCTTATTCTATGATATGACTGCAATGGTGCTCGTGGGCTCGGCAAAAGAGATGAAGGTTAAAACGTTTGAAAAGAGTAATGAATAAAATAAAAATGTATTCAAATTAGGTTTTAAGTACATATTACATTGATTCATTGAAGAGGTGTCTGTAATGGCTGAAATAGCGGACGGTAAAGTTGTACCGATAGTTCTTGAGCATGAAATGCGGAATTCTTTCTTGGATTACGCCATGAGCGTTATCGTTGACCGGGCGTTGCCGGATGTCCGGGATGGAATGAAGCCGGTACATCGGCGGATTCTATATGGTATGTTTGAATCAGGAGCGACTCCGGACAAGCCCTATCGTAAATCGGCTCGTATCGTCGGAGATGTAATGGGGCGTTATCATCCTCATGGAGACTCTTCCATTTATCTTACGATGGTGCGGATGGCGCAAGATTTTTCTTACCGTGAGACATTGGTAGACGGGCATGGCAATTTTGGTTCGATTGATGGAGATTCCCCCGCGGCTATGCGGTATACTGAGGTCAGAATGGCTAAACTCGCCATGGAAATGATGGCGGATATCGATAAAAAAACTGTCGATTTTAAGCCTAACTTCGATGAAAGCTTGGAAGAGCCCATGGTATTGCCTGCCCGTTTTCCAAACCTTCTGGTGAACGGATCCGAAGGGATTGCGGTAGGTATGGCTACTAAAATTCCTCCGCACAACCTAGGCGAAGTCATCGATGGCGCTGTATTATTGATTGATAATCCGGAAGCCGAAGATAAAGAATTGCTGCGAATGGTTAAAGGGCCGGATTTCCCTTTGGGTGCCGCGATTTTAGGCCGAGAAGGGATTCGGGATGCCTATTTAACTGGCCGCGGTTCAATCAAAGTCCGTTCCAAGACCCAAATTGAAGAGATGGGTAATGGTAAAAACCGTATTATTGTGAGCGAAATACCTTATCAAGTTAATAAAGCCCATTTGATTGAAGAGATTGCCAGACTGGTCCGTGAAAAAACCGTTGATGGTATTACCGATTTGCGTGATGAATCGGACCGCAACGATAAAGTTCGGATCGTAATCGAATTACGGCGTGACGCCAACCCGAATGT
>JAEZKW010000389.1 GCA_023415375.1 Bacillota bacterium | reverse complement strand
TACGACCGAAAGACTGGTCATCAACCGCGGCTATGCCGGATATCGCGGCTGCCTGACTTTTCTGGAAGATTTATATGATAATAACTAGGAGGTATCCATGATGCCGATTAATCTGAATGTATCAACTGCAGGGACCCGCGAAAACCGTTTGGGTTCCATCACCGGATACAACGGTGATCTGAAGGACTTGGTCCATCAATCCCGCTGCGGCGGTCCCAAAGACCGGGAACGTTGTTTCAGTCAATCCAGCACCTGCCTGTCAGGTTGTGCTTTAGGCCAACTCTCGGGGATCCGCGACGTAGCTGTTATCAATCACGCCCCTTCCGGTTGTACTGCAGGAGCTGCCGGAGCCGATGTTTTAAACACTCAGCTGGCAACCAAGATTGGAGTTGTTAATCATACTGTATTCCTAGGGACTGATATGAATGAACAAGATACGGTATTTGGGGCTGTCGGTACTCTACGGGACATTGTTCTGGAAACCTATCGCCGTTATCGACCCAAGGCCATTTTTATCGGTACTTCTTGCGTAACTGGAATTATCGGTGAAGACGTCGATGGGATTGTGGAAGAGCTAAAAACAGAGCTGCCGGTACCCATAGCAGCAGTCCATTGTGAAGGATTTAAATCCCGCATCTGGGCAACTGGATTTGACGCAGCCGACCACGCAGTAATGACCAGTATTGTGAAGCCGCCCCGAACGAGTAAAAAATCGCCGGTGATTAACTTTAAAAACTTTTTTGAAAGCGCCCGGGTGGAGATTACCGAGCTATTCGCCAATTTTGGGGTCAAACCACAGTTTCTGTACCAGAATGCCACCGTTGAGGAACTTTCCCATATCTCAGAGTCTTTAGCCACCGTATGTATTTGCGGAACACTCGGGACATATTTGGGAAACGCTTTAGAGCAGCAGTATGGCGTTCCTTATATCAGGACCATCAATCCGTTGGGGGTTACAGGTTTTGAAACCTGGCTCCGTGAAATCGGACGGGTTATCGATAAAGAGGGGGAAGTTGAGTCCTACATCAGCAGACAAAGAGAAAAATACCTACCCCAGATTGAAACTGTCAAAAAAGAGTTAAAGGGATTACGCGCAGTGATCGGAATGGGTCCGGGTTATACTTTTGAAGTATCGAGAGTGTTGCAAGAATTAGGCATGGAAGTCGTATGGGGAGCTGCCTGGCACTACGATTGTAAATATGATAACGGTCAATTACCACCTTCATTAAAGCATTTGGATGCCACTTCTCCGGCTAATTTTAAAATCAGTGTGGCCGATCAACAGAACTTTGAAGTTCTCAATATTTTGCATCAATATCAGCCGGACATCTATTTTTCACGGCATCCGGGTACCACGGTCTGGGCGATCAAACAAGGTGTGCCGGCGCTTTATGTGGCGGATGAATATATGATTTTTGGTTATCAAGGTACGTTAGGCTTTGCTTATGCAGTATTGGACGCCATTCATAACCGTAGTTTTGAAAAAAACCTGGCTACCCGGGTGAAACTTCCTTATACCGACTGGTGGTACAATCAAGGCAATGCAACTTTTTTAAAGGAGTCGATAGGATAAAATGGCCAGAATACTTGATCAACCAAGGTATAAATGCGCAATGGCCGCTATGCAAACTGTACAGTCGATTTCCGGGGCTTTACCAATCTTGCATGCAGGACCGGGTTGTGCTGAAAAGTTGGGTGGCAGTGTAGGCAGTTCCGGTCATTTTTCGCCGCATATCTTTCCGTGCACTAATATTAGTGAAAAAGAAGTTATTTTTGGTGGAGAGAGCCGTTTAAAAGAGACCATTGAAAATTCCCTCAAAGTGGTGGATGCCGACTTATATGTGGTATTAACCGGGTGCACCTCAGAGATTGTTGGAGATGACGGAGCTGAAGTGGTTCGCTCTTTTGAGAATTCTGAAAAACCGGTGATCTTCGCATCGACGCCCGGGTTTAAGGCTAATAATTATCAAGGCCATGAGTGGGTCATTCAGGCGATTATCGACCAATACTTAAAAGAGTCGCCGTCCAAAGTGAAGGGACTGGTCAATATTTGGGCTGGGCTCCCAATGCATGATCCGTTCTGGCTCGGTAATTTGCGAGAGCTGGAACGGCTGATTGGGGAAATCGGCCTGGTTCCGAATACTATCTTTGGACACGGCAGAGGCATTCAAAATATCCAGCGAATTCCGGAGGCCCAGTTTAATTTAGTGGTCTCCCCTTGGCTTGGTCTGAAAAATGCCCAATCGTTGCAGGAACGTTTTGGAACACCTTATCTCCATTATTCAACGCTTCCGGTGGGCGCCTTTGAAACAAGCAAGTTTTTAAGGGCAGTCGCTGAGTTCGCCGGACTCCCTACCGATCAGGTCGAGCCTGTGATTAAGAAGCACGAGGATGAATATTACTATTATATAGAACGTTTCGCCGATGTTTTTTTAGAGACCCGGGTCATGTCCAAGCGGTTTGTAGTGGTTTCCGATGCCCAATACGCATTGGCATTGACCAAATTTTTAGTGAACGATTTGGGGCGGATACCATCCAAACAATATATCACTGACGATACTCCACAGGAATATCAGGACCAGGTACGAAGCTATTTCCGGGAGTTAAATGACGGGATCGTAGCCGAAGTAGAGTTTTCCAGTGACGGACGGCAGATTCACGATGAAATTCGCCAAACCGATTTCCATGGTTATCCCTTGATTCTCGGCAGTTCATGGGAAAAAAATCTGGTCAAAGAGCTAAAGGCCCATTATATCACGGTTTCATGGCCGATGATTGAGAGGTTGGTCATTCATGGCTCCTATGTCGGTTATAACGGCGGGCTTAAACTTTTAGAAGATATTTATTCAGTGGTATTGACTCGGTTTAATTGAACATTGCAGATATCATAAATATTGAATTCTTTCAGACCAATATTGACAAAAGATTACTAAATAGTGTACTATAAATATAATAATACAACTAGGAATACTAATAAAAGCTGACTGGAAAACTGGAGGCTTTGAGTGGGAATCATTTTGATTCCAAGGCACTCAAAGCCTCCGGTTTTTTTTAGGCCTTTTTTGGACAGAACTTTACAACCTTTCGTTGAGGTGGCTTGTTAATGCCCAAATTGAAAATTCGAAAAGAAGTGGAGGCGCTTCCTCCTTATACTCCTGCAAAATCGCTAGAAACAATGAAATATGAATTTGGATTGGAACAGATTATTCGCTTGTCTGCCAATGAGAGTACCATGGGGTGTTCACCCCGGGTCGGTCCTGCTATAGAGCAGGCCCTGAAAAATATCTATCTTTACCCGGATGGTGCCAGTTCTATCCTTAAAAGTAAATTGGCGCAAATCCACCAATGCCAATCCGAACAATTGCTCATAGGCTCAGGTTCGTTTGAAATTTTATCCCTGATTTCAGAAGCTTTGATTGAGCCTGGTGATGAGTCCATTATACCGACGCCGACTTTCGGCTGGTATCAGACGGTTACTTTGGCGATGGGTGGTATAGTGGTTAAAGTCCCATTGCAAGACCATCGTATCGATTTGAATTTAATCAAAAATAAGATCAATCAAAATACCAAAATTATCTGGCTTTGTAACCCTAATAACCCAACCGGTACGATTATCACCAAAGAATTAATCGGAAAATTTCTGAATCAAATTCCCGAGGATATTACGGTGGTTTTTGATGAGGCTTATTTTGATTATGCCGAGCGGGAGGATTATCCGGATACCATCCAATTCTTAAATTTTCCCAATGTCATTTCACTGCGGACTTTTTCCAAAATCTATGGATTAGCCGGTTTACGGGTTGGTTACGGGATCGGGAATGCCGAATTTATTGATATTTTGAACCGGATCCGTTTGCCGCTTAATGTTAATGTTCTGGCACAGGTTGCTGCCGTTGCCAGTCTGGATGATCCCGGATTTAAATTGTCAGTGTTGGAAAATAACCGCAAAGGTAAGCAATTTTTTTATCAATCTTTTCAGACTATGGGACTTGCTTATATCCCCACCGAGACCAATTTTATAATGGTGGACGTGGTGGAAGATTCTACACAAGTCTTTGAAAAACTGTTTAGAAAAGGAGTTTCGGTTCGCCCGGGCGCGGAATTTGATATGCCGACATGGCTGCGAATTACTATCGGCCGTCCGGAGGAAAATGAATTTGTCATCGAAAAGTTGAAAGAAATCCTGAATTGAAAGGCGTTATTTGTTATTGGTTAAGTAGATTGGAACGGCTTTCACGCGATAGTTTGAGGCAATTGTAAAGGAGGAAAAGGTCATGATGATTAAAACACCGCAACAATATGTCAATCAACCGGATATTCTTCGATCCGCGGGATCATATATCGCTGAACTGGGGAAAAATGCTTTATTGCTTGGAGGAGAAACCGCGTTGGCGGCCAGTGGGAAGGAATTCTTCGATAGCTTAACAACAGCCGGCGTGGAATTTACGATTGAAGAATTTCAGGGCTATTGTACCCAAAAGAATATCAATCATTATGCAGAGATGGGGAAACAGATTCAGGCCGATATCATTATTGGGGTTGGCGGCGGGAGGGTGCTGGATCTGGTTAAGGCTGTTGGTGATCAATTGGATATATCAGTTATTACAGTGCCAGCTATTGCTGCAACTTGCGCTGCCTGGTCGGCCTTATCCGTTTTATACGATGAAGATGGTCGTTTCGCAGGTGGTGTTATTTTAAAAAATTGCCCTCAGCTGGTTTTGGCTGATACCCGGATTATTGCCTCCGCTCCATTACGGTATTTGCGAGCGGGGATAGCCGATACTTTGGCTAAATGGTATGAATTGGCGCCTTACTATACTCAAGCGGAAAATGATGTGGTCCTTAAAATTGCTCTACAAAATGCCAAACTCGCCTGGCGGATAATCAATGAAAAGGCGACTTGGGCAATGAAAGACGCTACAGAAAACCATGTAAGTGAGACTTTTCGGGAAGTCGTCGACTCGATCATTGTATTAGCGGGTCTAGTGGGAAGTATTATCGAGGGTACCTACCGTCCGGCTTTAGGTCATGAGATTCATAATCGTCTTACCTTTGTTCCGGAGACTCATAAAAATCTTCATGGCGAGAAGGTTATCTTCGGAGTCTTTACCCAGCTAATTTTGGAGGGGAAAACACCCCGGGAAATCACTGAGTTTTTGGTACTTATGAATGAACTTGAACTTCCTGTAACTTTACAGCAATTGGGTATTCAAGACGCGATTAAAACAGCGGCGGAAGTTGGACGGGGTATGAAAATAGAAGCAGAGACCCTTAATAAGTATCCATTTCCAGTTACGCCTCATTTGATAGAGAAAGCAATTCTCGAGGCAAACCGGTTGGGTGAAGGTGCGCTCACGCAAAGTTTAAATAAGGGAGGAATAGATTATGAGCGAAACATCCTGGCAATCTGATGTCGTAGACTATATTACCAAAACACGATTTGCGGTTTTTGGTTATGTTCGGGAAGACAGAACGCCGGTCCTACGATCCATAGGAAGCTTTGCCCTTAGTGGCTTTAATTTGTATTTTTCTTCGGGGAAAGACGCGCCCAAAGTTAGAGAAATTGAAAAGAATCCACAAGTGAGCTTCTTTTTCGAACATGACAATCAAAGCCTTGAAAATTGGAAGAGCGTACTGGTGTTAGGTAAAGCGGAATTACTTACTGCGGGAACCGAATACAACAATGCCGTAGAATTACTGAGTAATCGAAATCCCCGTTTTAGGGAACGTGCATCTAAGGGGGAATTGGCAAATACCGCTATTTTCAAAATCAAGGCTCGGGAAATCGAATATTTGGACTACTCAATGGGATTTGGGACGGTACAGAAGCATAAATTATAAAAGTGAAAATCTAATTATCCCGTTTGAGCCAACTTATGATCGGCGGTTGAATGAATTTGAATGGTTTTTCCCGGGGATACGCCTTTTCGGATCCGATTGTTTCGGACAACAACTGCCCGTCCACAATAACATAAGCAATTCCTTCCGGAGGAGCATCCGGCCTGCCGATACCCGGGAAATCGGCATAATCGGTGATCTGATCAATATTCCAAATAACCAGATCGGCATCGGTGCCTTCCTTTAATCGGCCTTTGGTATTCAGCCCGAAAGTTTCGGCAGGCTAAGATCCCCCAGAATACCTCACGAATGACCAAATCATACCCATTGATCAAGCGTCACTCCGATTTCATTGATGATTTTGAAACGTAAATAATCTATTCCTACTGAATTTATTATATTTGGTTTTAGCATCCAATGATCTTTTTGTCAATTGGATTTTTTGATTTTAAACAAAAGGCTTATTAAAACATGCCTTTCATGAGATCCGGCACTGAAGTTTTTATGAATAGACTAGTATAGCAAATTCTTTCAGCAGTGGTTTATAGAAATGGCGAGTTCGAGAATTTTTGTTTATCATTGATAATTGTGCATACCGATAATGGCTATCCATACGAAAGCTCCCAAAATTTTATAAAAAGCATTCGATTTTTCTTGACAAAACTTTTCCAGCTCATTACAATGGAATAAATATTAATTATTCCTATAGGAAAACTAATAATTGAGAATTTAATTCACCTCTACAACAGACAACAGTTAAAAGTTTAGCCTTTAGCAGGAGGAAAATCCAATGGTGGTTTTACTGGTAGGTGCAGATCGGTTAGGTAATATTCATGAACAACTATATCATGAAGGCGCTGAGGAAATTATTCACTGGACGGGTCGCTGTAAAACCTGCATTAAAAGGTCTATTCCAAGGCGTGTTGAAAAAATAATAGTCTTTTGTGACTATATCAATCATCCTTTGATGGGTAATATTAAAAAACAAGCCAAAAAAGAAGGCATACCGGTAACTTATACGAAACGGGCACTTTCCCACAAGTCAGACGGCTTGCTTGCATGAAACTTATTTGATAAATACGGCTGAATACCAGTTTTGGGTTTGTCCGGGATTTTCCAAGGTTTCAATAGGCAGATTAAACTTGCGGACTGTTTTAAAAACATCGATACCGACACTGTGAAAAGCGGGTCTGGCCTTTTTGGGATTGACACAGGGTTTATCTTTTAATCCGGCGCATTCAGTACATAAAGCGCAATCGCTTAAAGAAAAGGCAAAATAAAAACCGTCAATAAAGGCGCGGCTTTCTAAGGCAAAAGATACTTCCTGGGAAACCTTTTTACTGGTGGAATGGATAATCACTCCCCAGGAGTAGTTGGAGAAAATTTCCTTATAATCCCAGGGCATCAAAGAACCGGGACGGGAGGGGCAGGTGTGTCCTTTACCCCAGTCGCTACAACCGAACATACACTTGAGAATCGTTCGGGAATCGAACACAATATCAGTAATATTAAAAAGTACAGCATGTTCAGCACCAAGTTTTAATGCCAAATCACAATATTCATTCGGTTGCATCATGGAGGAACCTTCCTTTTGAATCATATTGTATGATGAAATTATAACATGGTGTTGTCTCTTAGGGGATATTTTTTAGCAAATTTTACTTACAGCGAACGAATCCTGCAAAAAAAGGTGATATAGAATGAGTATTGGCATATTGAGCATTATTTTAATTATCTTGGGGATTGGATTTTTATTACCGGTGATCCTAAATTCCGAACATCAAGGCCTTACACCAGCTATCCGAGAAAAGTCCCCGGAAAAATTCGTGGGTCTCTCCGAGGGGTTCACTCATTATGAAATTGCGGGTCCGGAAAATGGTACCGTCATTATCATGATTCACGGTTTCTCAGTTCCTTATTACATGTGGAATCAAAATTTTTCAGTGTTGGCGAAGGCCGGTTTCCGGGTTATCCGTTATGACATTTATGGAAGAGGCTTATCGGATAGGCCTGATGCTGTATATGATCGCAGATTTTTTGTGACACAATTGAAAGAACTCATTGAAACATTAAAATTAAAAGGGCCGGTCCATCTGATAGGCAACTCGATGGGTGGGGCTGTGGCAACGGCATTTGCAGCAGAGTTTCCCAAACAAGTCGGAAAACTGGTATTAATCGATCCTTTGAATGAACAATTACCCATTGGACCCTATAGATTTCCGTTAATTGGAGAATATCTTAGTTCGATTTGTTTAGTACCGTTTGGGCCAAAGAGACAGTTGCAAGATTTTTTCCATCCGGAATTGTTTCCAGAATGGCCTAAGCTTTTTAGGGAACAAATGCAGTACAAAGGTTTTGGCCGGGCATTGCTCTCAACTTTGCGTAACTTTATCAGTCAAGATCCTTCCTCCGATTATTTTAAAATCGCTCGTCAAAATAAGCCGGTGCTCCTCGTTTGGGGAACAGAAGATCGCACTTTAAGTACTAAAGGGGCTATGAAGCTCTATCACATTTTGCATCCGGAATTGCTTTGGATTGAAAGGGCCGGACATCTTCCCCATTATGAATTACCGGAGAAAGTAAACCCGAAGTTGATTGAATTTTTGGCAGAATGCAGCCATCAGGATTTAAACCAGAAAAAGGCGTAATTTAAAGATCGCGTTTATAGGTAATCAAAAATTTATATTGTCAATTTTGAATTTATTTCATTGGTTTTCTAAGTATTCATATGTGTATTCTTCATCACTTACAGGTCATTTCAGAGTGTTCAGTTTGTTGACAAAACATTGAACTTATCATAAAATATTAGTAATCAAATAAGAAAACTAGAATATATTTGTATCGTAATCTGCCGGGATTCAAACCCGAATCGGACATTGAGTTTAATCTATTTGGTCCCAAAATTTATTTCAACATATATAGTTGAGGAATAGATTCCATCGCTTTGTATTTGGTTGAAGCTGGGGCTTGAATTCCTACATCGATTCAATTATTCCTCTTCCTACTATCCTTGTGTGCCCATAGCCAAATTTAAAGAATACCCGCATGAAACCAACCTATTGGTTATGTGGAGAAAGAAAATTTATTTCTTATAATCATTATTAAATCGATAAGTATACTATATTATTGGAGCGTGATACTATGGGAAAAAATCCTGAAGAACTGCAAAAAGGGTTATCTGATGCAGTTGCCCAGATGGATGAAGCCGGAACTGTTGCTCTGGCTCATGAAGTTGTAAAGGAACAACACGATACGTATCAAGCCATTGAAAAAGGATTGGCGGATGGCATGGACCGAGCCGGTAAGCTTTTTGAGGATGAGGAATATTTTATCCCCGAGCTTTTAATGTGTTCCGATGCTATGTATGCCGGTTTGGATATTTTAAAACCCCACCTAAAAATTGATAGTCATGCAAAAAAGTCTAAGGTCGTCATTGGAGTCGTTGAAGGTGATACCCATGATATTGGGAAGAATCTTGTGAAAATTATGCTTGAAACTTCCGGCTTTGAAATCTTTGATTTGGGTCGCGACGTACCGCCGAAAGTTTTTGTAACGAAAGCCAAGGAAGTAGGAGCCCAAATCATTGCCATGTCTACACTAATGACAACTACAATGAATGGAATGGCTGAAGTCATTCGGCTTTTGGAACAGGAAAATATTCGAGATAAATTTTTAGTTATGGTCGGTGGAGGTCCGATTTCACAAAGCTTTGCTGATCGCATCGGCGCCGATGGTTATTCCAAAGATGCGGCCGAAGCAGCAAGACTGGCACGACGATTAACTAGTGGATTGATAGCAGCACATGGATGATTTAAGCCCCAAAGAACGTCTATTCCGGGTTTTACAACATAAAACCGTTGATCGCCCTCCGGTGATATGTACCGGGGGAATGATGAATGCGGCGATTGTCGATGTTATGAAGCTATCAGGTCAAACTCTGCCTGCTGCTCATCATGATGCGCAATTGATGGCTAATTTATCTGAAGCGGTCGGGCAATATACCGAATTTGAAAACCTTGGTATCCCCTTTTGTATGACAGTGGAAGCTGAGGTATTAGGCAGCAAAATCGATTTTGGGTCCCTCTCCTGTGAACCTAAAATAGCGAAGGAGAATTTCCCTTCTGTTAGTCAGGTAGAGTTTCGCGATATTGACGCTTTGAGAAATTCAGGTCGTCTAAATACTGTAGCTGGGGCGAGTTCCTATTTAGCCAAAAGCCGTACCGATATTCCGGTTATTGGTTCTCTCACCGGGCCGCTGAGTACTGCAGCTTCGATTGTAGATCCCATCACTTTTTTGAAGGAACTACGTAAAGAACGGGAAAATGCACATCGTGTCCTTGATTATGTAAGCCGGTTTTTAAGCATGTATGCCGAGCTGTTAATCGAAAATGGTGCTTCCGTTATCGCCATCGGTGATCCAACGGCAACCGGGGAAATATTGGGGCCCAAAATGTTCGAGGAATATGCAGTATTTTATCTGAATCAAATTATCCGGAAAATCCATCAAATGGGAGTTCCGGTGATCCTTCATATTTGCGGGGATATGAAAGCGGTAAAACATTTGATCCCCAAGTTAGAATCCGATACCATCAGCACGGATGCCTTGGTCAACTTGAGGTTATTGAAAGAAGAATTTAATGATTTAATAACCATGGGGAATTTAAGCACTTACTTATTACAATTTGGGACAGCCGAAAAAGTCGCCGAGCAAACCGAAAAATTATTGGAAGATGGTATTGATATTATCTCTCCTGCATGCGGTCTTAGTACATCCTCGGCTCTTTCCAATATTAACGCTCTGACCAAAACGGTAAAGGAGTCCCGATAATGGCCCAAGTTTATTTCAAGCAAGCTAAGATAGGTGTTAATGTTGAAAATGGCTTGAGCTTACTGGATGCAGCCCGGACTGCCGGCGTGATGATTGAATCACCTTGCAACGGTTCCGGTACCTGCGGTAAATGTCTGGTAAAAATCGCTCCGGATTCTCGATCTCGGTTGGTTTACAAAACAGGGGAACAAGGATCAAGAGAACCGGGCCATGTTTTGGCTTGCCAGTCTCAGTTAATCGGAGATGTAACGGTTGATTTCATCCCGGGCTTCAAAAATAAGGACTTAAAAATACTGACTGATGGTCAAAGTATGGCAAACGAACAAAACCACTTTATCATTAAAAAATACAATCGGAAGTTACATTCTACAGTTATTTATGCAGATGGAGAGTTGTTAGGAACAGAACCTGGAAACACCGAAAGCAAAAATTATGGAGTGGTTGTCGATATTGGTACAACAACCTTGGTGGTTTCATTGATGAATATCGGCGTTGGTAAAGAATTGTTCTCGGAATCGGCCCTCAATCCTCAGGCCGTTTATGCTCATGATGTATTATCACGAATTCAATTCGCATCGGAAAATAATGGTCTGGTATTGTTGTATCAAGGAGTCATTCAGGAAATCAACCGCCTGATTACCGAGGTCGTGAGGAAAGCCCGGATAGTGAAAAAACATATTTATGAAGTGGTACTTTCCGGTAATACTTGTATGTTACATTTAGTCACTAACAAAAGTCCGGCAACTTTAGGGAAATATCCTTACCTGTCACAGATTCAGGGTGGAATACTATTGAAATCCGTTGATTATAATTTGGATATTGCGGAATTTGGATTGATTTATTTACCTCCGATTATATCATCATTTGTCGGTGCTGATATTACTTCTGGAATTTTGGCCTGCCAATTGCACAATCAAAATGGCACTGTTCTTTTTGTGGATATCGGTACCAACGGCGAGATGGTGCTGGCTATAGACGGCAGACTTATTGCAAGTTCAACCGCAGCAGGTCCGGCTTTTGAGGGAATGAATATCACTCACGGTATGAGGGCTGGGATAGGAGCCGTTGACTCATTTGAGATTCACAATCACGGGTTTTCGATTACAACCATTGGAGATGTAGAGCCTATCGGAATCTGCGGCAGTGGTCTTTTGGATATTGTGGCGGAGCTGGTCGCTCATGGGGTTATCGATAAAAAAGGGAAATTAAAGGACGCCCACAGTAATGATTTACCTCAATTTATTCAAGAACGACTGGTTTCAATCGATGAAAAAACTGTTTTTCAATTATCCGAAAAAGTATGGCTTTCTCAGAAGGATATTAGGCAAGTTCAGTTGGCCAAAGGCGCCATTCGAAGCGGGATAGAATTTCTTTTAAAGAGTGCTAAAATTTCGGCTGATGATGTTGATCGGGTTTTGATTGCAGGTTCTTTCGGTTACCATCTAAGGGTAAAAAGTCTGATTCAACTGGGTTTACTGCCGGAGGAGTTTTCTAATAAAATACAGATGGTCGGCAATACTTCAAAGTCCGGCGGGCAGGCCTTTTTATTAAACAAATCGTACCGGAATGTGATGAAAGAAATCGTTAAAAGAGTTGATGTAATTGAGCTTGCTGATTATCAGGATTTTGATAGAGTATTTGTAAATTGTTTAGGGTTTTAAGTTCATAGGTCAACAATTGCTTTTACATATGGAGACGGTTAGGTTATTAAATAAAAAAATGCATGAGCCTAGCGTTATTGGAATAACCCGCTTTACAGTTTGTTAACAAATTTTGGAGGTATGGAAATGGGTCCGGAAAAGGAATTGAATGATAAAAAATTTCCCATTGCCATGGAAGATCTCAAACAACTTTTAGAGATGGTGAATAGTATTAATTATGGTTCCGTTACCTTACTAATTCAAGACCGCCGCGTGATTCAAATTGAGAAAAATGAAAAGGTAAGGTTGAAATAAATCTTATTCATTCCGTAAAAAGATTGGATTGACATTTATGTTCCTTCGACATAAAATATAAGTAAATTGATAGGAAAACATCTAAATTAAAAATGAAATGCGTTGACCAGACAGACTGGAGGCCATGTTCATCGTTTCTGATGATAACATGGCTTTTTTATTTCATTTAAGTGGCTTAAGGGTGGTTGCTATTTAGTATCAATATGGATTTGGAGGGTTTTTATGATGAGTAAGTTTGTGGATCGTCCTCGGTATACATGCGCGCTAGGAGGTGCGGTCGGAACGTTGATTAGTTTGCCGAAAGTGGTTCCGATCTTGCATGCCGCTGCGGGATGCGGCGGAAATATCGCCAATGCTTTAAATGGAGCAGCCGGTTATTTGGGAAGCGGGTATTGTTCCGGGCAGGCCCTTCCGAGTTCCAATGTATACGAGAATGAAATCGTCTTTGGCGGGGAAAAACGTTTGACAGAACAAATTGAAAATACCCTGAAAGTGGTTGACGGTGATCTTTATGTGGTGGTTACCGGATGCATGGTAGAAATGATCGGAGATGATGCCCATGCGGTGGTTAAACAATTTTCGGAGAATCCGGTACCGGTGCTGGCAGCGGATACCGGCGGTTTTAAAGGCAATTCTTATAAAGGGTACGACATCATATTAGAGCTTTTATTCCGGGAGTTCGTGGATAAAACCGAGACCAAAGATCCTAAAACCATTAACTTATGGGGTATTGTTCCAATTCAGGATGTTTTTTGGAAGGGTAATTTAGCGGTTTTAAAATCACTCCTTGGGAAACTGGGCTATCAGGTTAACACCTTTTTTGGAGATGATGAAACACTAGATAATCTTCAAACCGCTGGACGTGCCGTTTTGAATGTGGTGGTTTCAGATACAGTCGGAATAACGCCTGCTGAAGTTTTCCAAAAAGAGCACGGCACTCCGTATGTAGTGGCCCCTTTTCCGATTGGAGCATTTAGTACTGAAGAGTTTTTGAAAACAGTTGGGGCAGCCTTGGGTATTGAAGATGCCTTTGTCGAAAAGCTGATCAAGGAAGAAAAACGGCATTATTACAATTATTTAGGAAGGCTCGCAGATGTTTACAACGATTTAGATTTGCAACGTTATGCCGTCATTGTTGGGGATTCCAATTATGCGCAGGCGCTCACTCGTTTCCTCGCCGATGATTTGGGCTGGTTACCGGAATTGGTTGTGGTAACTGACATCCTAAATGAAGAACAACAGAAATCAGTCAGCGGAAGATTTGAAAATTACCGTGCGCCTGTCAAGCCCGAATTAGTTTTTGATACCGATACCTCCAGTGTTAAAAAGCATCTTCTTAATCACTGGCCGGTTAATCATAATCAACGCTATTACGATGGATTGAACCCGGCTTTTGTGATTGGCAGCGGATTTGAAAGGGATTTGGCTGAAAGTCTGGGGGTTCCGCATTTAAGTGTAACCTATCCGATTTCTAACCGGGTGGTACTTGACCGAGCTTATGCCGGTTATTCAGGCGGTTTACGTCTCGCCGAGGATTTGTTCAGCGCTTTGGTTGGAAGCAGGTAAAGATTTTGTATGGAGTATGAGGAAGGAAGGTATTGGAAATGGATTATATTCAAGAAAAGGCCCCGCCAGTGCGGGAGGATCGTTTAAAAGCCTGCAATGCATTTGGTGGTAGCTGTTGTGAACTGGCCGAAGGGGCCAAAAAAGGTTGTTTGTATGGGATTAAGCGCACTTTTGCTCAGAGTCAGGGTTGCCAGCTGAATTTAAGCTTGGCGATTTTAAATACCCTTCGCGATACAGTGATTATCATTCACGCTCCGATTGGCTGCGGCGGCAGTAGTGTGGCGGCAGCCGGACTCACCAAGAACTTTCAAAAACTTCGGGATTCAAAAGCAGCCGGTTTGATTTGGCTCAACACCAACCTTGATGAAACGGACGTGATCAAAGGTGGCGAAGCTAAACTCCGGGAGGCAGTTCTCTATGCGGACCGGGAATTCCGTCCCAGTGCGATCGTAGTTGCCAATAGTTGCGTACCGGCGTTAATCGGTGATGATCTAGACGGAATCCTAGCCCAGCTTCAGTTGGAAGTGGCTGCTAAAATTGTTCCTGTCCATTGTGAGGGTTTTAAGACTAAAATTCAGGCCAGTGCCTATGATGCTGTTTATCATGGCATATTACGCAATCTAGTCGGCGTGTGTGAGAAAGAACAACGGGTGATCCCCGATGAGTTGGAAGAGTTAACTGAAAAGTACAGGCGAAGCAGGACTGTGAATATTCTGAACGTCTCGTCCATGAGCCGTTTTGATGAAGATGAATTACTGCGGCTCATAAGGGCCCTTGGTTTAAATGCCAGATTTCTTCCTTGTTATGCTCATCCCAATGATTTTGAAACAGTCTCCGAGGCTGCCTTAAATGTCAGTATTTGCGCCACTCACGATGATTATTTCGTAGGCCATTTGTTAACTCAGTTTGGTATTCCCTTCGTATTACGAGCGATCCCTATCGGGATCATGAATACCAACAAATGGCTGCGGGATATTGCTAAATTCTTTAAAATCGAAGATATCGCAGAACGTTTTATTGAAGCTGAAACCAGGGAATTGGAGACTGCACTTTCACCTTACCGGGAGATTCTCAAGGGGAAACGGGTCTTTTTGGCTGGCGGAGAAATCAGAACCCTTGCCAATGCCAGTTCTTTGGTGGAGCTCGGATTGGAAGTGGTCGGAATGAAGGGCTACCATTATGACCAGTTCGGCGACGATTTTTTAAATGATCTTAACCTTAATGACAAGGTACTTTTTAATATAGCGACCGGCCAACCGTTTGAGCAAGCCAACTTGCTGGCAAAGTTGAGACCGGACATCTATGTCGGTCACATCGGGGGCAATGGGTGGGCCGCCAAGCAAGGTATCCCGGTATTCCCGATTTTCGGTCAAACCGTCAATTATATGGGTTACAACGGAGTTTTTGAATTGGCCCGCAGACTGGTGCGGATACTTAAAAATCCAGTCTTTAACCGCAATTTGGCTGACAATACCCGTCTGCCTTACTTTGAAGATTGGTATCAGCAGGATCCCTTTGCTTATATCGATAAAAGTGTATTATCGGCTAAGGAGTCGTAGTTATTGGCTATTGGCTGTTGGCTATAGAAGAAACAGCTTGTAGAATTCTACAACTTTTGCTGAGGCATCTTGATAAACATATTTTTTCCAGGAGGCGGGGCCGTGATTGAGAGAGTTTCTTTAAAAATATTCGGTATGACTTGTACTTTATGCTCGGCAATGATTGAATCGAGCCTGGAAAGAATAGACGGGATCCATAAGGTCAAAGTAAATTATGCAACGGAAAAAGCCGTTTTGGAATACGAAAATACCAAGGTCCATTTTACGGATATTCAAAAAGTCATTAAACATCTGGGATTTTCAGTGGAAGAAAATGAAGTGAAGTCAGGCACTACCCATTCGATTGATCCTGGTGAAATTGAAAAAAAACGCCTTCTGCGTCAATTGATTTTGGCAGCTCTTTTAAGTCTACCTTTAATGATGGCAATGATCTTGGGAGGTCTGGGGTTCTGCCATGATACTTTTGACCCTACCACTCAAACCAAGTGGGGAACTTTTATTGAGTATTTAAGATATAGGGCTTCAGGTTTGCATGATTGGCGGTTGCAGTTTGCGTTGGCAACACCGGTCCAGTTCATCCTCGGCTTTCGATTTTATAAAAATTCCTTTTATGCCTTACGCGCCAAAAAAGCAACCATGGACTTACTGGTAGCCCTCGGAACCACAGCCGCTTATTTTTATAGTTTCTATATTTCGCTTTTCCAGTCGTATACAGTTGTTCTGGGAATGAAAAATATTTATTTTGAAGCTTCTTCAGTAATTATTACTCTAGTCTTACTGGGAAAATATTTGGAATTAGTGGCTCGTGGGAGAACGTCCAGAGCCATCCAAACGCTGATTGCTCTTAGGCCCAAAACAGCAATGGTATTGCGGGAATGGGCTGAAATTCCCACTCCAATTGAAGAAGTCCGGCTTGGTGACTTGATTCATGTCAAACCCGGAGAGCAGGTGCCGGTTGACGGTGTCATTGTCGAGGGGTATTCGGCAGTCGATGAGTCGATGCTTACCGGCGAAAGTCTGCCGGTTGATAAGAAGGCTCATGATATTGTAACCGGGGGGTCGATGAACCAATTTGGATCGTTTACATTCCGGGCAACCGGGGTTGGGGAACAAACGGTGCTGTCTCATATTATCAAAATGGTTGAAGAAGCTCAAAACAGCAAAGCACCGATTCAAAAAATTGCCGACAAGGTATGCGGTTTTTTTGTTCCAGTAGTCGTATTGACTTCATTGGTAACTTTTTTATTCTGGTATTTTATAATTTATCATTGCACATTTTTTGTCATTGATAAACCGATTCTTTATGCCGTGGCAGTTTTAGTAGTTTCATGCCCTTGTACACTTGGTTTGGCGACACCGACGGCCCTAATGGTTGGTATGGGAAAAGGCGCCCAAAAAGGCATCTTGATTAAAAACGGCGAGGAATTGGAAACAGCTTGTAAAATCAATACTGTCGTTTTCGATAAAACCGGTACTCTGACTTATGGAAAATTGGAAGTAACGGATATTATTTTACTCCCTATGGGCAATCCGTTATTGGATAAAACCGCAGTGCTGAAACTGGCTGCGATTGCTGAAAAGCAATCTGAACATCCACTAGGAAAGGCCATTTATCAAAAAGGAAAATCCGAAATTGCCTTAGAAACTGATGATCCTGACAAGTTTGAAGCGATTCCCGGAAAGGGTATTTATGCTGAATTTCATGGCGCATCGATATGGATTGGAACTCCGAGTTTAATGAAAGAAAAC
Source organism: Bacillota bacterium (assembly GCA_023415375.1). Taxonomy (GTDB): domain Bacteria; phylum Bacillota; class UBA4882; order UBA8346; family UBA8346; genus UBA8346. The sequence continues at coordinate 440 of JAEZKW010000389.1, read as the reverse complement.
TCGATTGAAACCGGTGATACTGAGACTAGACTCCGTTCCCTTTATGAACAGGGAAAAACTGCCGTATTGTTCGCGATCAATAAAGAATTAACAGCGATCATCGCTCTTTCAGACCAGATAAAGCCAAATTCCAAAGAAATAGTTTCAATACTCAAGAAATTAAACATTGAGGTTTTTATGCTTACCGGAGATAACCGCAAAACTGCCCAGGCCCTCGGCAATAAAATCGGGATTCAAAAAGTGATCGCTGAAGTCCTACCTCAAAATAAGGCGGCCGAGATTGAAAAACTGAAAAAGCAGGGATTCATTGTGGCTATGGTTGGCGACGGTATCAACGATGCCCCGGCTTTAGCCACCGCCAATGTTGGATTTGCTATGGGAAGCGGTTCCGATGTAGCGGTAGAAACAGGCGGTATTGTGATTTCAAAAGATGATTTGGC
>JAEZKW010000388.1 GCA_023415375.1 Bacillota bacterium | reverse complement strand
GTAGTTAAAAACGTTTTCATTCAAAGATTACTCTAAAGAAAAATTAAACATGAACCGAAATATCAAATAAGCATGGTTTTAAAGGATTTAAGGTTAACGATATTATTATAATCAAAAAAATTACTAGGATTAATGGTTTAAAAGGTAAATTTAACTTAATACTTGTGTGTGGTAAAATTAAATTTAACTTAATACTTGTGTGTGGTAAAATTAAATTTAACTTAATACTTGTGTATGGTAAAATTAAATTCAATTATCGTAGATTAATTAAAAACTGCCTAAAAGACAATTAATATTATAAATAGACGGTATATATAAGGTAATAGTTTATTTTAATAACTAAAACAAAAAAAGATAAATATTTAAGGAGGCAGTTTGATGGATCAGGCTTGCAGAGTACTAGTAATTGATGATTCCCCGATGGTGTACAAAGCTGTTAAACGGGCATTAGAACCCGAAGGTTTTCAAGTTGTGGATCAAGCTTTTAATGGGCAAGAGGGTTTGGAAAAAATCGATCTTCTCAAGCCCGATTTGATTATTTTAGATGTTACAATGCCTGTCATGGATGGTATTGAAACAGCAGAGGCATTATTTCAAAAAAATCCTGCTGCTAAGGTTATTATGTTAAGTGCGATGGGCGATGAGGATTTAACCAATAAAGCGAAACGAATCGGCATTAAAGTATTTTTAACCAAACCTTTTAAACCGGAAGAGATGATAAGCAGTATTCGGAGTATTCTGTAGAAAAGAGGTATCCCAAAGTGGAACAAGATAAATTTATGTTTTTTTGTAATTGTTTTGAGGACGCTCTAAAAGAAACCTTGGCACAGATATCGGATGTTGTGGTTGAAAGTTGTAAGGAGAATCATGAGGATTTTGAGAAGAAACTTTCGGCCGTGGTTGGAATTGTTGGACTTCATAAAGGACGTATTCATGTTGCGATGTCGGAAAACTTAATCAAAAAATTGTATGAATGTGCTAATGGAGAACCGGTGAGTGACGAGATGGATTTATGTTTTTATCTTGCCGAACTGACCAATATGATTACCGGAAACAGCATTACAAAATTAAATAATGCCTATAAAGGGAGTAATCTCCGGCTAACTCCACCAGCAATATTTGCCGATGAACATATCGATATTACAACTCCACAGGTGCAATCGTCAATGCGGTCATATAACTCAAATTATGGCCCGATACGCATCGAAATCGGGTTTGAAGGTGTATAATTTGTGGAAATAAAAGATTCATTGATTTACGCGGTAAACAGTGTGCTACCTATTTTTCAGCTTAGGCCGCAATTTCGGTATGCAACCCTGGAGCATTTCTTAACATCAGGAAATCAAGTCAATATTTTAAACAGTTTCTCTCATACCCTACAAGGAAATATTGTTTTCAGTTTTAGTAAATCCCAGACCTTTAAGATAGCCTCAACCTTAAAAGGTCGTGATGTTTCAGTTTTAAACGATGAAATTAAAACAGCTATTGGCGAAATTACTACCCTGGCCGTGAATGTGGCAATGAGTCGATTTAAAGCAATTCATTCCATTGCCATCTCGCCGCCGATATTTATTTCTGGGGAAAATGTTTTGTTAATGATAAGTCGGAGTCAGACTACAAAACTATTCTTTCAGATTAATGGCGAAAGTGACATGCTGTCAATTGCCTATTGTCTCGAACAAGGTATACAAGCTATATAAAATAGGGTGGTGTTTAGTTTGAAAACATCAAAAGACAAAATACAAGACCCAAATGGGAACAAAAAGGCCAATTCATCTCAAAATGATGAGGTAAACGATATAGTCACTAAAATAATTATGGAAGATCCAACGACCCCTCATAAAGAAGAAGTTAAGTACGAAAATTCGGAAACCGTGACATTGAAAGTTGAGAAAAGGAACACTGAAACGATAGAAGTTGATCCCGAATTTCTCAATGATTTTTTAGTAGAAACAAGAGAACATATCGAAAACATTGAAATAAGCGTTTTGGCTTTGGAGACGGATCCGGAAAACCCGGAGTTGATCAATAGCCTATTTCGATCCTTTCATACGGTAAAAGGCCTCGCTGGATTTGTCAATCAAGACTTGGTGCGAAAAATCGCTCATCAAACTGAAACAGAGTTGGATAAATGCCGTAAGGGGGAGTTAAAAGTCAGTAAGGGTTTTGTCGATATTATTTTGGCTTCTTCGGACTTATTAAAAAAGATTTGCGAGAACCTTACTCTCAACCAAGAACCGGCTTTTTTACAAACTGTCGATCATCATTTGGAACTCCTCAATAATGGAATGAGTAATACCGGAACTTACAATGCAAATACCACTCCAGCCGAAGAATTTCAAGCCATTAAAGTCGATAAAATCGGTGAAATTATGGTAGGACAAGGGTTAGATCCAAAAGCAGTCCAAGAACTATTGGCGAAGCAGGAAGATCATCCTGAATTGAAATTAGGACAATTGGCAGTGAAAGAAAAAAAGGCGGAAGCCGCTGACGTCCTTCAATCATTACGAATTCAGGAGAAAGCCACAAATTTATTGAATTCAGGGGGCGGGTACACCAGGGTATCCGCATTGAAAATTGATAATTTGGTCGATTTAATCGGTGAATTAGTGATCATCCAGTCTCAAATCGAACAAGATGCGGTCAAGCGGTTTGGAACCAATGACTCCCTAGTCACCAATCTCCTAAGGATGGAGAAGATATCCAAGGATATTCAAAATATTTCAATGTCTTTACGAATGGTTTCCCTAAAATCGACTTTTCAGAAGATAAACCGTATCGGGCGGGATACCATTGCTGAATTGGGTAAGAATGTCAGTATAGAAATAACGGGAGAAGAAACAGAAATTGACCGCGGCGTGGCTGAACGGATACTGGATCCTTTGGTTCATTTGGTTAAGAATTCTATCTCTCATGGTATTGAAGATGAGTCGGAAAGGCCTGCTAAAGGGAAATCAATCCAGGGTCAGGTTCAAATCTCGGCTTACAGTAAACGGGGCAGCGTCTATATAGAAATCAGCGATGATGGTCGGGGATTGGATACGGAACGGATTTACCAAAAAGCGATTGAGAAAAAAATACTGGATCCTGAGAAAATATATAACAGTGATGAAATCATTAATGTTGTTTTTATGCCGGGATTTTCGACTGCGGAAAAAATAACTGATATTTCCGGACGCGGAGTAGGCCTAGATGTTGTAAAAACTGAGGTCGCCAAAATAGGTGGAAAAGTGGAGGTTAACAACAGGCCCGGTCAGGGATGTACTTTTACTTTAAAAATACCTATTAATTTAGCAGTAATTAATGGAACAATTATCGATATATTAGGAGTACGTTATATTATTCCGACGCTCTATATTAAACAAATCCTTAAACCGGAAGAGGGCCAATGGATCAATATCAATGGTAATAAAGTCATGATTCGGATCAAAGATGAAATTATTCCTCTGGTCCCTTTGACTAAGATATTTGGTGCGGCACAAGGTTTGGAAGAAGAAAAGGCTGAGTTGGTTGTTTTGGTGGAAGTTGAACAAAGACTCAAAGCCCTGCCAGTAAGGAATGTTGTTGATCGCCGTGAAATTGTAATCAAACCTCTCGGAAGCGAGTTTAGCGAATTGGATTATGTGGCCGGTGCTTCAATCCTTGGCGATGGTACGGTTGCTTTAATTTTAGACATTGAGAATTTATGCAAAGTAGAATAAGTTTTCCTCCAAAAAACTTATTTCAACCTGTATAGTTACAGATTGATAATCATATTAGGATAATTAGGGAGGAATTTCGGATGGTCATCGAAGGGGGTAAATTTTTAACATTCCTTTTAGATCAAGAAATGTATGGGATCCCAATTGAAAAATCCCGCGAGATTATCGGTGTAATGGAGATCACCCATATTCCCAAAACTAAAAACTACATCAAGGGTGTTATTAATTTACGCGGTAAAATCATTCCAATCATTGATTTACGTTTAAAATTTGGTATGACCGAAAAAGCGTATACTGACCGGACATGTATTATTGTTATTGAAATAGTGAACGAGGAAGGGCATTATCTCGTCGGTGTAGCAGTGGATACTGTGGCTGAAGTTGTCAGTATCCAAAAGAGCGACATTGATTTGCCACCAGAGTATGATGCTCAAATGGAGAACGATTTTTTAGCTGGAATTGGTAAACTCAAAGATCGAGTGGTGTTGATTTTAGATATCGAACAAATATTGAGCGAAGAGGATCTTTCCTATCTTAAGCAAAAAATGAATGAAGAAAAACTGTAATCACAATACTTGAGGGAAATAAAGTGGAAGAGCCGAAGACCTATTTTTTACATCCCGGATATATTTTTGCTAGTTCCGAGCCCCATCTGATTCATACTGTACTCGGTTCATGTGTAGCAGTTTGTTTATGGGACCCGAAATACTCACGTGGAGGAATTTGCCATTACATTTTAACGAAATCGGATAATGGAGAACATAATGGCAAATATGGCGAGGCAGCAATTCCTCATCTGATACGCTTAATGTTGGATATGGGTTCTATTAAAAAAGAGCTTAAGGCCCATATCGTTGGGGGTGGCGATAATCCAAAATTTCATTCCAATGTTGGATTAGCCAATGCGGATTTGGCCGAACAGTTACTGCATCAACACCAGATCGAAATTTTAACTCAAGATGTCAAAGGCCAGTTCGGAAGAAAAGTAATCTTTAATAGCTCTACGGGAGAAATCCTGATTTACAAAATCAACGATATACGAAAAGATGACTGGTATGGAAGTAATAATCATTAGTTCATAAGCTGGTGATTTGGAGATACCATGGAGGATTCAAAGACCTATTTTTTACAACCAGGCTATATTTTTGCAAGTCAAGAGCTCCATCTGATCCATATTGTTCTGGGTTCATGTGTAGCTGTCTGTTTATGGGACAGTAATAAAAAATTTAGTGGTGCCTGTCATTTCATTTATCCGACGGCTATTCATGGTGAGACCAACGGGAAATTTGGTGAACTTGCAATTCCTCATTTATTACGGCTAATGCAAGATCTGGGTTCCGATTTAAGCCATCTTAAGGCCCATGTTATCGGTGGGGCTCATAATGTAAACTTAAATTCGGCCATTGGAACCGATAATATTGCAATCGCTGAAAGGACACTCGCCAAGTATCATATTAAGGTTGTAACCAAAGAAGTTGGAGGAACCTATGGCCGTAAAGTGGTATATAACACTATGACGGGCAAGGTCTTTATCTATCAAACCGATGATATTCGGCAAAGCGACTGGTATCTTTAAATTACAGAAAGATTTATTATTGAATCGATTGATAGGAAAAAAGTAATGTCTTTTTCAAGACATTACTTTTTTCATGAAAGACAATTTTTATTAAAGCCCTTAATTTTATTTTTTGGAATAATAATATAAAAGTAATTAAGTATTTATATCATTCGGCCGATATTTAAAACAGATTTAGACAGAAAGCATAAAAAAAATATTATGGCAATTAATCAACAATTAAATAACTACTTCTTTTTTAACATTGGAAATCATAAAATTGAATCGTTTGCTTATATTAGTTACTTTCTTGAAAACTGGTAAAGGTTTTTCTCTAAAAAGCGTAAGTTTAAACAATTTACTAAAGGACAGGTAATTCTTAAGTTTTTTTGACAAGGGGTGATTTTAATAATGGAGCCTCGCTGTAAATGTCGGACTCTTTTTCTGGTAAACTTTTTGAAAGAGAAAAGAACGCTTAAATATAACCTATCAAAATGATTGAACTTTCTAGAGGAGGAAATAAAACATGTTGCAAAAAATGAGTCTGGGAAAACGGATCCGACTTGGCTTTGGGTGTATGATGGCTTTAATTTTGATTATGGCAATATCAGCAATTTATACCATGACAAAGGTTAATCAAAGAATTACAATAATTGAGGAATATGATTCAAAAGCAAGTTTATGTAATAGTATGGAACAATCTATTTTAGTACTATCCAGAAGTTTACGTGGAGTCCTTTTAAAAATTAATTCTCAGGAAATCGCTGAGAATCAAAAAGCAATGCAGGATGCTTATGCGAAATATGAGGATGCTTTTCAGAAAGGGAAAAAAGAATTCTCAACGCCGAAGGGAATGGCTTTGTTGGCTAGTATTGAAAAAGCGGCTGATTCTGCGCGGCCAGTAATCGATGAAGCAGTCCAATTAACTTTGATTAATAAAGATGCTGAGGCAAAGGCCCTGGTTTTAACTGATGTAAAAGCAGCAGTAGCTCAATGGGCCGGGTATGTAAACGAATTAAAGAATTATAGCGATCAATTAAAAGAAGCAACGATTGTCCAAGCTCAACAAACTTACTATCATTCCCGCACGACTCTGCTTATTCTAATTGTAATTGCGATGATCGTGGGAGTCATGATGTCATATATTCTTACCCTCAGCATTACAAGGCCGATGAGTTCAATCGCGATCCGCATCGGCGAAGGGGCCGGACAAGTAGCTGCTGCTTCGGGACAATTGTCGGCATCAGCGGGTCAATTATCACAAGGAAGCGCTGAACAGGCTTCAGCCATTGAAGAGACTTCCTCTACGCTTCAAGAGTCTGCCTCTATGATGTTACAAAATACCACCAATACTAAACAAGCGGCTGGTTTATCAGAAAAAGCTAAAGAATCGGCGAACCAAGGCAGTGCCGAGATGCAACAAATGATGGATTCAATTCAAGAGATTAAGAAATCCAGCGATCAAATCGCCAAAATTATTAAAGTCATCGATGATATCGCTTTTCAAACCAATATTCTTGCACTCAACGCAGCGATTGAAGCCGCAAGAGCAGGTGAAGCCGGAATGGGTTTTGCTGTAGTTGCCGAAGAAGTACGAAATTTGGCTGGAAGGAGTGCCCAGGCGGCTAAAGATACTACTGCGATTATTGAGAATAATATAGAGTTGTCGAGTAATGGTGTAGCAGTAGCCGAGAAGGTCCAAGAGGCTTTAAATGGGATTACCCTCCAAACCAAGAAAGTAAATGAGTTGATGGATGAAATAGCCTCGGCCAGCCAGGAACAGGTTCAAGGAATTGAACAGGTCAATAAGGCTATGAGTCAGGTTGAATCCGTAACTCAACAAAATGCCGCTAACGCGGAAGAAAGTGCTTCAGCAGCAGAGGAACTTAATGCACAGGCCGAGAGCATGAGACAAATTGTAGTGGAACTTTCGAAGTTGGTCAATGGAGAAGCAACCGTTCTAAAAAAACAAATCAAACAAATAGGGCATCAAAAATTCCCAACCACTTTGACCCGGATTCATGGGACATCCTTGGATGAAAAACAGGCTCTTTCCCATGAAGTATCAGAAAATCGGGCTTTAGCGCAGAAAACCGTAAAAACCAAAGTAGTGTCTCCGGAAGATATAATTCCTTTGGATAAGGACCCGGGTCAGTTTTGAAATTTAATTCACAGGAGTTCTAAGATTCAAATTGAACTTATAATTTATTAAAAAGTAATGCTTCGCGTGCATGCAGCGGGGTATTACTTTTTTTGGGTCCAACAATTGCTTGACAGCTTGTTAAAAGCCGGTTTAAACACTGACTTATATTTGGATATAGAGAGCTAATGAATAAAGCACCATAAAACGACCAAATAATTGGGTCGCTTAATCGATAACATTAGTATTAAATGTAGATTCGGCCGATAAAAACGACTAGCCCTGCTCAAAAAAACATCAATAAGGGGAACATCATGAAATCAAAATTAGGTACGCAGCTGTTCTTAAAAAGCAATTTAAACAAATTGAAAATCTCAAATACCCAACCACTTTGACTCAGGCTCGTGGGACATCCATGGGTACGAGTGAGGCTTTTCCCCATCAAGCTAACCCGGCTTAGCGAAAAAACGCTAAACCAAGGTTGTATCTCCAGAGAATATAATTCCTTTGGATAAAGACCCGGGCCAGTTTTAGATTAAAACAAAGAAAGTTTTACAATTGATTCAATGTAAATTCCAATTTTATCAAAGGGGCTGTCTCAATTTATTTGCAAGACAGCTCCTTCCTTTTTTAGCCCGGGTTTCTAACATACTCATTGGATTGTATCTGAAATAACCGGTATTGGAATTTATTCTTCCAAGTTAAAGAACTGGAATTACTTCGGCAGCCGGAGTATAAATCGGTTGATAACCATTACAATCATATGGAGTAATGTATCCCACCGCTTTCACCTATAAACCAACCATCTACATAGATGGAAGGGGTATTTTGTGTTAAGGTGGCAGAAAATTGGGTATATTCGTGATCAGGGGTGGTAATAACGCCATCTTCTAAAATTTCCAACCACCCGGCGTAAGTGCCGCAAGCATTGATGGTATTCACATCCGAAAAGTCATATTTATATTTGGTTAAAGTTATCCCTAAGCTAGTCGATTCTATCCCTAGATCAATAGTATATTGCCCTGTCCAAAGTCCATTACTGCCTTTGACAGCAGATAATATCATTTTTGTAGTAATGGTATCTGTTCCGCTGTCAGAGGTAAGTACTGTTGTACCATCTTTTTGCATTTGTAAATTATTGGGGTCGCCGTTTACACATCTTACTTTATAAATAGCGGTCATAAAAGAAAAAGTATAAGTATAGGTGTACCA
>JAEZKW010000385.1 GCA_023415375.1 Bacillota bacterium | reverse complement strand
GCGGTAAATCCCTTTGTTACCTGATTCCGGCTTTGGAGAATTTTGTTCGCGACGGGCAGACCAGGGCGCTTTTTCTGTATCCTACCAAAGCATTGGCTCAGGACCAACTCAAAGCCCTGAACCGTTTGAGTGAAGGGCTTAGCGGCCTTAAACCGGTAATGGGAACCTACGATGGGGATACTTCAGTAAGCGTCCGTAAAAAATTACGGGATCAGGGCAATTTTGTGCTAACCAACCCCGACATGCTCCATCAAGGGATCTTACCCAAACACCCAGGCTGGTCTAATTTCTTTACTCATCTCCAGTTGGTAGTGATTGATGAAATTCATACTTACCGGGGAGTGTTCGGCTCCAATGTTGCCAATGTGATCCGCCGTTTACGGCGCATTTGCGCCAACTACGGCAGTAATCCCATATTTATCGGCACTTCGGCGACTATCAACAACCCGTTGCAACATGCCGAGAGTCTACTGGGCGTCCCTATGAGTTTAATTGACCAGGATGGGGCGCCGCGGGGCAGTAAATATTTTGTTTTTTGGAATCCGCCATATCTCGACGGGGCCAAAACCGAACGGAGAAGCGCTAATTCGGAAGCGGCGGCTTTAATGACGGAACTGATCCGGGAGAGGATTCCTACCATCGCTTTTACTAAAACTCGGGTTGTTACCGAATTAATGTACCGTTATGTCCAAGACCAACTTCAGAAACATAGCCCCACTTTGGCCAAAAAGATCCGCGCTTACCGCGGCGGGTACCTGCCTGAAGAACGGCGGGAAATTGAACGCCAATTGTTTAGCGGTGAATTGTTGGGAGTTACCAGCACCAATGCATTGGAACTCGGTATCGATATCGGCCAATTGGAAGCGTGTCTGCTGGTCGGTTATCCGGGGACGATCGCTTCTACATGGCAGCAGGCAGGGCGGGCCGGTCGTTCCCGGGAAGAATCTCTGGTTATATATATACCGCATCAAAATCCAATCGATCAATACCTGGTGAAACATCCGAATTATTTCTTTGAACAAAGCCCGGAATCAGCCGTGGTTGATCCGGATAACCCCCATTTGTTAATGGGACATTTACGCAGCGCCGCTTTTGAAGCGCCGCTGGGGGCCGGGGATTGCTATCAATTTGGTACATACTCGCCGGCTATTTTGGAATTGCTGGCTGAAGCAGGAGAATTGAAACAGATCAGCGGCAAATGGTATTGGCGGAGCGCCGGATTCCCGTCCGCCGAAGTGGCCCTTAGAAATATATCCGACAATACTTTCAGCATCGTGGACATCACCACGGAGCCAAAGAAAGTTATCGGTACTTTAGACGAAGCCAGCGCCTATCAACAGATTTATACCGAAGCCATTTATATCCATGATGGTGAGACTTATTTTGTGAAAGAAATGAATGTACCCCAAAAAATCTCCTATGTTCAGAAGATCGAAGTCGATTACTATACACAGTCCATCACCGAAGTCCAAATCACCACGACCGAAAAAGAGACGGAAAGCAATTGGCGTAAGTCTGTAACCGGTTTCGGAGATGTTGAGGTGATGATTAAGCCGTATTTGTTCCGGAAGATTAAATTTGGTTCCCGGGATAGCATCGGTTTTGGAAAAATCAATCTTGATCCTTCACTCATGCAGACGAAGGCGTTTTGGGTAATACCCCCTGCCAGCACTTTGCATTTAGTTAAAGATTTCGGGCGGGAGCCTATTGAAGGATTATTGGGTATTGCCAATGTGATTTCGGAAGTCTTGCCTTTCCTGGTGATGTGTGACACCGGAGATATCGGATCGATGGTTGATTTGATGAACAATGGAGCTCCATCATTATTTATTTACGATAAATATCCCGGCGGCATCGGTTTTGCTCAGCGTTCGTTTGATAAAGTTGAGCAGATATTCCAGGCCGCCCTGGAGCTAATATCCGCTTGCAGTTGTGAGGCGGGTTGCCCTTCCTGTGTTGGTTCACCGCTACCTCCAAATCCTCAACTTGACCCGGATACGACCCCCAAGGGCAGAATACCGGATAAGGAGGCGGCTTTAGTTATTCTTCATGATTTACTGGAAATAGAGCCCTATATCCCGGCGGCCATTATAAATTCAGGAGATCATACAGACTCAAATCAGGGAACTTCTCAGGAAAACGTTCCCTATCCGCCACTAGTTCGATTACCGGATAAAGTGGAGCAACAATTGCGTCAAAAGTTGGTCATACTAAGGAGGAATAAACCATGAGTGAACTTACATTTGGAATTATCGGCGGGTCCGGTTTCTACCGGCCTGATTTGCTTTCGCACGTCCGGGAAGTAAAGGTCGAAACACCTTATGGTGAGATTAAACCCTTTATTGGTAAACTCGGGGATCTGGAAGTTGCCTTTCTTCCCAGGCATGGTCAAGACCATTCGGTATTGCCCCATCAGATCAATTATCGCGCCAATCTTTGGGGACTTCATAGCCTGGGTGTAAAGCGGATTGTGGCGACAACGGCGGTGGGCGGCTTAACACCGGAATTAGCACCTGGGACCATGGTCATTGTTGACCAGTTTCTGGATTTTACCAAACAAAGACCTTTAACTTTTTATGAAGACGGAGATGTCCAAAGGGCTCATATTGACATGACCGACCCCTATTGTCCTTCGATGCGGATCGAGTTGAGCAAGGTGGCGGCTAAATTGAATATCCCGGTTCAACTCGGCGGTTGTTATGTCTGCTTCGAAGGCCCCCGTTATGAAACTGCTGCCGAGATTAAAATGTTTCGGATGTTGGGCGGGACTGTGGTTGGGATGACCGGCATTCCGGAAACCGTCCTTGCCAGAGAACTGGGCATTTGTTATGCCAACTTGAGCATTATTACCAATTGGGCTGCCGGCATTACAGTCGCGCCTTTGAATCACGGGGAAGTTGTGCAGGTCATGGCTTTAAATCAGGGTAAATTAAGAGAAATCATTACCAATTATATAATTACTGCTGACCATGATGAATTTCATTGTGCTTGTAAAAAATAAATGCCTAATTAGGGGATTCAAACCCTAAATTAAGAGTTGGCTTAAAACTGAGGGTTTGAATCCCGGAATTGAAACATTCAGCCATATAACGGTAAGCGGTGATATACATGATAGCAATGGGGACAAAACCATTTTCCTTCGGCTTTAAGGAGTCTATATTTCCCGCATTGCGGACAAATCATGGACTTCACTCCTTTTTAAAATAGTAAGAACTATAGTATGATCAACTATTTCGAAAAAGAAACCCCTAAAGTTAATGAAAAACTAAGGTGAAGGCAGGTAGTTTAAATATAGATCTACTGTGAAGAAATGTCCAGTTTGGAATCACTGGCAATGGCGGATAAATCTGGTATGGTAATCAGTAAATTACAGTTTGATCCTTTTGCTAGGTGAGATACTACAATCAGAAGTATTTTCAATTAGTGAAAGGAAGGAAGCACGTGGTTAAAAAGAACCAGTATCAGAAATCAGCTTATAAAGATCAAGAGGAGATAGCTACAGAGATTACTCCTAAAACTGATCTGGAGATCAGTTCCGAATTCACCAATCAAAAATCGGCGGAACAGGGGATGAATAAAAAGCAGCAACAGCAAAGTAAGAAATGAACCATGGATTAATATCATAGGCACGGGGTTCATTCCAAATGTAAGGTTTTTTTCAAGTAAAATTTTAAAGTGTAGCATAATTCATGTGAAAAGGGGCATTCGAACCCCTTTTTTATTTTAATTTTCCTGAGTTGTTAAACTGGCGCATGCATGTAAAATGCAATTTTCTCACTGCGATGCGAAGAAATTGGCCGGACCTCGTGTTTATCAACTAAATCCTTTAGTTATTAAATAAAGTTATTTAAAAGCTACAAATCATATCCGGGTTGAAATTTCACTTGCAAGAGTGATCCTGACTTTATTACGATACCATTTATATGTTATGATATTAACTGGGTTCGAAATTTGGCGAAAAGGATGAAACCTTCATGACGATGATTGATTACAAAAATTCCTCACTTTCTACGGAGCAAAGAGTTAACGATTTGCTTTCCAGAATGTCGGTTGAAGAAAAGGTCGGTCAAATGCTTCAGGTCAGTTACAACCAGGTAAGCCAGGCCGAGGCTGAGGAATGGGTTACCCGAAAATTTGCAGGTTCTTTTTTGCATGTACTCGGTGAAAACGCCAGGCACCTCCAAGAACTTACTGAGTCAACCCCACTTGGGATTCCTATTTTGTTTGGAATTGATGCGATTCATGGCCATGCTCTCAATACTCGCGCTACCGTATTCCCATCCCAGCTTGCCCTGTCATGCAGCTGGAATGAGGCGTTCTTGGAAACGGTCGGACGTATTACCGCCCGGGAAGTTACAGCGGATGGCCTTCATTGGACTTTTTCCCCGGTTTTGTGTATCGGCCGGGATTTGCGATGGGGCCGGATCGATGAAACCTTCGGGGAAGATCCTTACTTAATCGGAGCGCTGGGAGCTGCAATCATCAAAGGCTATCAAGGGAAGTCTTTAGCTGATCCTGACAGTATTTTAGCCTGCGCCAAACATTTTTTAGCCTACGGTGAAAGCACCGGCGGCAGGGATTCCTATGATTCGGAAGTCTCTTTCCGGAGTATCCGCTCAATTTTTCTACCGCCGTTTCACAAAGCGGTGGAAGCCGGATGTGCGACTTTCATGGCCGGGTATCAATCAATTGATGGAACCCCGGTATCAGCGAACCCTAAAATACTTCGGAAAATATTAAAAGAAGAGATTGGATTCAAAGGTTTTGTAGTAACGGATTGGAATAATACCGGCAGCTTGATCACAACTCAGCGGCTGGCATCGGATATGGATGACGCCGCCCAAAAAGCCGCAACGGCCGGAAATGATATGATTATGAATACCAATGATTTTTATGAGGCTACAGTAAAGCTGGTTAAAAAAGGCGTTATCCCTGAAAGTTATATTGATGAGTCCGTAAGGCGGATTTTAACCGTCAAGTTTTCACTGGGCCTTTTTGATCAAAAACGCCGGGCTCAATTTGATGTAAATACGGCGGTCTTTAACTGTCCCGAACATCGTGAGAAAAACTTGCAAATCACTCGCGAATCAATGGTGCTTCTGAAGAATGAAAACCACACGCTTCCACTGGGCAACAATTTGAAAAAAATTGCAGTAATAGGCCCTAATGCCGACGACATCCAGGCTCAATTTGGAGATTGGACGTTCTTCTCTCATCCGGATCCCAATCCAAATGCGGTACCGTTAGCGCCATATCAGACTATGCTGAATGGAATCAAGGAACTGGCAGAAAAAAGAGGGATAGAGGTCTTATATGACAAAGGCTGTGATATCATGGATTTTAATTCTCAGAATATCGAAGCCGCTATTAGTCTAGGGGCCCGGGCCGATGCGATTATTGCGGTGATCGGCGATTGTCTGGCTCAAAATGGCGAGATCAAGGACCGCGCGGATTTAAGCCTATCTGGTGCTCAGTCATTGTTGATAAAACGGCTGAAAGAGTTGGGAAAACCGTTGATTGTCATATTAGTGAATGGCAAACCATTAGCCATTCCTGAGGTAGCCCAGCAGGCTGATGCAATATTGGAGACCTTTAATTCCGGAGCCTTGGGAGGACAGGCTGCAGCAGAAATTTTATTTGGAGAGATCAATCCCAGTGGAAAACTCACCATTTCTTTCCCTCACCACACTGGGCAACTACCTGTTTACTACAACCAGCTTCCCGGCTGGCACGGCCCTGCAAAATATATGGATATGCCGGATTCACCCTTATACAGCTTTGGATACGGTTTATCCTATACCAGCTTTCAATATGGGAACCTTACACTTTCCAAAGATCATTGTTCACCCGGAGATTCGATTATAGTTCAGGTTGATGTCACCAATACCGGAGCGGTTGATGGAAAAGAGATAGTCCAGCTTTATGTTCAAGATATGGTGAGCTCGGTGGTGACTCCGGTGAAACAACTGAAAGGTTTTAAAAAGGTAGCGATCGGAAAAGGACAAACCCAAAGGGTTGAAATATCATTATCGACCTTGGATTTATTTATCGTGACTCCCGAGGAAAAGTACATTGTGGAACCGGGAGAATTTACGATTATGGTCGGCTCAAGCTCCAGGGATCAGGATCTTTTAAAGACTCGTTTAGTGGTTGGATAAGGTTAATTGATTGAATCTGTAACTATTAAAGCGAAGGCTCCGGGAAACCGGGACCTTTGCTTTTTTTTGAACTAAACTACAACCAGATTTTAGCCGGTTGTAGTTTAGTTAGATTACTTTAAAAAGAAAGAAGAATGATTTATTTACAGAAATTTTTAGTAGTTATGGTAAATTAATAATTATAAAATAAGTTCGGTCTATAAATCCCTGCGTATATCGGCAAGAGTTTGTGTCCGGTCGCGTAAGATCAAAGAAAGTAGAGTCGAAAAAGCCGGGTTCCCGCTTCATACGCAGAAAGAAATGTCACTAAGTTGATACAAAGATGTATCTTTGCAATGAATAAGTAGATAATTGAAACAATTACTGAGAAGCCAAAAGAGAACAATATAGGGGGTATTTTTCAATGGAAATGCAAAAGGAAACCAATATTGTAAAAACATCAAAGATTAGAACAAATGCTATTCCGGAGAAACGGTTACTATTCATCGATAATATCCGCTGGTTGATGATAGTTTTCGTGGTCATCATTCACCTTATCTGTACCTATGGAAATACCGGAAGGTGGTACTATCAAGAAGTGGGTGCAAGCGACGTTTTTTCCAAGTCGATTTTTGGTATGATAGGTTCGCTTACCCAAGCTTATTTCATGGGCTTCCTGTTCTTTATCGCCGGTTTTTTTGTGCCTGGTTCTTGCGATAAAAAAGGTTGCGGCCGTTTTCTTTGGGATCGGTTAAAAAGGCTGGGAATCCCCACCCTCATTTTTATGGCATTTTTACATCCGATCACCATCATCATTATGCTTGCTTTCGAACATCATTTGCCGGTCGATCTGATTTCGCGGTATAAGGAATATCTCACTTCCATAGATTTCATTAACGGGTCTGGACCTCTGTGGTTTGCATTAGCTTTGTTGGTATTTTCAACAATTTATGTTTTATTGCAATTTGTCTTTTCAAAATCGAAGTCTGTTATCAACAACAGGAAACCCACTTTGATAACTCATTCGCGGGTTATAGCAATGATAACGCTTATTTCGCTGTGTGCCTTTTTAATAAGACTCGTCCAGCCTATCGGAACTGCCTTTTTCAATATGCAATTATGCTATTTCTCCCAATACATTATCCTTTTTAGCTTGGGAACCGTTGCTTATCACCGAAATTTACTGGCCAATCTATCATCCGAATTAGGCGGGTTTTGGTTTAGGCTTGCATTGCGCCTGGGGATTCCGCTTTGGGGTATGCTAATGATCTTTGGAGGATCATTAAAGGATTGGACCCCTTTTTCCGGTGGCTTCCATTGGTAGGCGGCGGCCTACGCCATTTGGGAATCGTTTTTCTGTATTGGGATTTGCCTGGGTTTATTGGTTTTATTTCGAGATAAATATAATACCCAAAACAAAGTAAGCCGTTTTCTTTCTGAAAATGCCTTCGGGGTCTATGTTTTTCATACTCCGTTATTAGTAGGGGCG
>JAEZKW010000338.1 GCA_023415375.1 Bacillota bacterium | reverse complement strand
ACCTCGGCTCCGGCTCTTGTTCGTTGCATAACTGATTTGGTAACCAGCCGGATTGGTAATTATCTAATCTTTTTTCCATCCTACACTTACCTAAAAGCGATTTGGCCCCAACTAAACCAAATATTAGTCGGAAAGGCCAATATTTTCGCCCAAACTGCGGCCATGAAAGAAGGCCAAAAGCATGAGTTTCTAAAACGGATTACTGCCGTCGGAACTGACCGTTCCAATGTAGGCCTGGCCGTTTTAGGAGGCATTTTTGGGGAAGGAATTGACCTGCCGGGAGAACAACTCATCGGCGCCGCGATTATCGGTCCGGGGTTACCAATTATCAACGATGAACAGGAATTGATACGGATGTACTTTGATGAACGTAATGGTGAAGGGTTTTTATTTGCATATTTGATTCCGGGACTCATCAGAGTCATTCAGTCGGCTGGAAGGGTTTTCCGAACCCCTGAAGATAAAGGAGTCGTTTTATTAATGGACGACCGGTTTTTAGATGAACGGTACCAAGAGCTGTTGCCTCCCGATTGGTTCAAGACCGGCCGGCCTTTTTCCAACTCCGATTATAAACTAGTTTTACAGCAATTTTGGAATGAAGGCTAATCCATTACAACCGGTGAAAGGCGGTGTGTTGAGACAATCTTTGGGATCTTTAATTCCATCTCCTGCTCCATCCCAACTTTTTTCCACTTAAAATTGGCATTCAACTCCTTAAAACCATGTAAGATTGAAAAATTACTACCCATTTTATCTTGATAAGTTGTCATGATTCCCTTATTATTCCTCGGAATATAAAATACCCAAAATAGTCAAATATTCATTGTCGTTTTGGTTCTATTATGTCAATTTTATATTATCAAAAGCATATAGAATTAACAAGATTACTATCCATTCTTCTTGATGACTCGTCATGATTATGTTGTCATTTCTTACAAGTGTAAACCACCCAAAATAGCATGATATCTATTGCCGCTTTAGCTCAATTCCCAGAGGCACCTTTTGTGAAAACTACCGTACTGAGATATGCTTATATTTAATATTATATCAATGAAGACCATGTAAGAATAACAAGACTATCCATTTTTTTGATGAGTTGTCATAATTATGTGATTATTTCTTACAAATGTAAACCAGCCAATATAGTATGATATCTATTGTCGTTTTAGCTCTATTCTTAGAGGCGCCTTTTGTGGATACGAACCGTACTGAGGAATATTTATATTAATTCTATATCATTTAATATTACCTCATTGCGTTTCTGATAAAAAAGGAGGTGAGCACGGCAGATATCGGATTTTATTTTATGATTAGCTAGAAAAAATTCTATTAGAGGAGGGTTTTTATTATGAAAAAATTACTGGTTTTAACTCTTAGCGTTGTCATGCTATTCGCATTTGTCTCCGCGGCTATGGCTATCGATCTTACATATGATGGACGGATTCGGTTCAATAATGTATGGAACAACACCAAGAATACCAGCGAAGATAAGCTCGACCTGCTTGTTTACACCCATGCCAAAATCAGCGATGAGCTCACTTTAACAGTAGGAGTTAGAGATTACAGCCCAAGCACTTCCATAATTGATTCGGTTGATGATTCTAACAAATTATATATATATGAAGGCTATGCTACTTTCAAGAAACCGTTTGGAACGATCACTGTCGGCAGTTACGATTTTTGGACTTCCGGGGATATCACCGTCCTTGACTACATGGTCAATGATATTCAGTCTGATGCCGCTGTGATTTACGAAGCGCCTTTCAAGAACGGTTTTATTGCTAAGGCTTTTTATGGCCGTGGTACCAGCGAAAACCAAGCATATTATGAGACTAAGGGTGTCTGGGATGCGACTTTGGGTTATGCCAATGACACATGGGGGTTCGACGTCAACGCCGTAGATAGCCGCCTTAAGACAGTTGTAGTAATTGGACAAGATGAAAAGGGAAACGATATACAGGGGGCACCTGGAGACTATTGGGGAGTCGCCACTGTCGTCAATGCTTTTTACGTCCCTGTCAAACCGCTGCGGCTTTATTACAACTATGAGAGCCGGGATGAAGACGGCTATACCGACAAGCAATCCATTATCGGCATTAATTACAGCCCCATCGACAAATTGACCTTTATCGGTGAGTACAATACCGAACAGAACGATACCAATTTTAACAACTGGGCTTTTCGGGTCAATTATAAACTCGACAAAAACACCCTTCTCGCCTTTATCCGTGTCGAAGAAAAATTTCATGGTGCCTTGTCTGGAATGGATTCAAACTATTCGATGTTACGGCTCCAAGTCAGTTTCTAAGAAATCTTCATTCCCCCATTCAGGGCTGTCCTTTTTAAGGGCAGCCTTGTGCCATAGGGATTAAAAATTTTCTAATGATTTTCCATCAAAATCTTTTTAAAGCAGGAAAAAGGCTCAAAACCCAAATTGTGAATCTCAGTAAGATTTGATTTTCATTTTTGAAGGAGGCTTTTGTTTTGAAACGCTTTAGATTAGCAATAATGGCTTTGCTCTTAGTTTTGAGCGTCACGGTCATTTCGGCCTTCGCAGCCAAAAACGTAGTGGTCATCGGTATGTTGGGCGATCTGGAAACCCTTAACCCGATTGTATCCGAAAACAGTCAAGAATCCTATGTCCTCAACGGAATCTTCTCCCGGCTGCTGCGGATGAACAATAAATTGCGGATGGAACCGGAGTTGTTGACCAAGTTGCCCACGGTTAGCGCCGACGGTCTGGTTTATACCTTTCAGCTCCGCAAAGGGGTTAAATTCTCGGACGGGGTGGAGTTGACCACCGCCGATGTGCAATTT
>JAEZKW010000305.1 GCA_023415375.1 Bacillota bacterium | reverse complement strand
GGTCTTGACAAGATTCAAGCTGAAGCTCAAAAACAGTTGAATGCATGGTTGGCAAAGAAGAAATAATTAGGTCATTTCTTAGTAAGAATTAATTTAAGTTCATAGGGTTTCAAAATAGGCTAACGCTTTTAATATTGCGTTAGCCTATTTTCTAGGTATTGAAATTAGGGAAATCGGACTTTGCTAAAAATCCGACAGGATAATGATTAAAAAAAAAGAAATGTATTTTAGATTAATGAATGTTTCAACCTTCAAAGTTTGAATTATCTTTTGTTCATTTGAATGCACAGGCAGGATCATATGTGGGAAGTGTTTAAAATGGGTGTTTCCGGCCAAAAATCTAAAAATAATATCAACCGCAAAACTGCTCAAAAGGCTGTCAAGTTAATTGCTTGGCTTATAATCGGATGTTTGTTTTGCACAGTTCCTGTTTTCGGTTTAAGCTCCCCAGTCAAGCTAACGATTTGGACCCATCAACGCCATATGGCAGACTTAATCAAAGAACTGATCAATGATTTTAATCATACAGTCGGACGCCAAAAAGGAATTGAGCTTTCCATGAGGGTACTCGGCGATGACTCTTGGCCCATGTTCCATGAAGCTCAGAAAACTGGAAGTGGTCCGGATTTATATAGTAGCGGTTATGTGACAAATTATCCGGATAATTTTAAAGCCG
This sequence comes from Bacillota bacterium, assembly GCA_023415375.1. Classification (GTDB taxonomy): domain Bacteria; phylum Bacillota; class UBA4882; order UBA8346; family UBA8346; genus UBA8346. Next base: position 2,961 of record JAEZKW010000305.1, on the reverse strand, counting down.
GTGCGCAGATGTGGTTTGATGATTTTCCGGATTTCAAGCGCTGGAAGGCGAAATGGCCGAGTTGGTATTGGGTTGAAGGAATGACAACATACCAAGGCCATGCATATTCAATTCCGGCTCAAGTATTTAACTCCCGTTTGATATATAATCGTGACTTATTTAAAGCCGCAGGCCTCGATCCCAATCATCCCCCTCGCTCTTACCAAGAAATAAGGGAGGCAGCTCAAAAAATCAGTAAAATAGGTCATGGAAAAGCCTATGGTTTCGCCTATTGCGGTGCTGAGTCATGGCCGATGGAATGGTTGCCTAGCCAATGGGCGGAAGCAAATGGCGAACCTGCTTATTGGGATTGGAAACGCGGTCGTTGGGCTATGGAAGGGTATAACCGAGTTTTTCAACTATTACTCGATTTGAAGAAAGATGGTTCCATGTTTCCCGGTATTGAAGTTTTAAGTAATGACGCTTTGCGTGCGCAATTCGCTGAAGGAAGAATCGGGATGTATATGGGAGAATTCTGGGATGTTGGTGTTTTCAACGCTCAGTTTCCCGCTAAATGCGATTGGGGCGTTGCCCCTATCCCTACCTATGACGGTAAATTTCATGGTAAACCAAGAGCAATGATTCTTAGCGGAATGTGGAACATTAACGGCCAAACTCCACACCGGTTTGAAGCTTGGGAAGTTGTTAAGTGGTTCAATCGTTACGAGGTACGGGCTTTAATGTATGAAAGAGGTAAATGCATTGATCCTGACCCGGTAGTAGCCCAAAAATATGTAAAGCATCGGCCCAAACTACGGGGATTTGAGGATTTTGCAAATACTTTGGATCAGGACTATTTAGCGACATATCCGATTCTTCCGGGTTGGAAAGCACCAAAAGAAAACCCCTGTACTGTCTTTAGAAGCGTTTTAACCCATGGTGGAGACCTTCATAGTAAATTGAGCAAACTTGACTATGAATGGAATCAGCAGTTAGAGGAGTATTATCAGAAGAATCCCAGTGTAAAAAGAGGCTGGAATATTTATCCCCATTTTAATCGGATGACTGGGAAGATGGGTACGCCACTTGTTAATCCCAATGTAAGTGGCTCAGTTAAGCGATAGTCTGTGTTCTTGTTCATGGAGAAACTGTTTCATTGCTTCTAATTATCGAACCATCTGAAGAGTGTAAGGAGGAGTAAGAAGTGCAGCGTAGTATGGGTCAGTCCGGGCGGATCCGTTTGATTATTGCTGATGACATGTTGCCGATTCGGGAGTACCTAAGTATGGTTCTCTCTCATGAACCGGATATGGAAGTGCTTGAAGCGGTCGGAAGTGGAAGTGAGGCAGTAGAACGGGCTTTGGCCACCGGGCCTGATGTATTGCTTATGGATTTGGAAATGGAAACCCCCCGTGCCGGGGTCGAGGCAATTTCGCGGTTGATGAGTCAAAACGTGAATATTCGCTGTGTGGTGCTTACTCATTTTGGTGATGATGAAACGGTATTTGCTGCTTTTGAAGCAGGAGCCACCGATTACGTGCTGAAGGATTCTTCAGCTGCTGAAATAATTGAGGCTGTCCGGGCTGCTGCCAATGACATGTCGCCTATCCGCCCTCAGATTGCCCGTATGATTCGTTCCGAGTTTAGAGCAATGCGCTCCGAAAGGGTGAGCCTGGTAGCGACATTGAATATTGTCTACCGTTTAACACCAACTGAGCTAGGGATATTAAGGATGCTGGCAGAGGGAAAGGACCGGACCGAAATAGCAAAAATTCATTGCGTGGAACCGTCAACCATTCGGACTCATGTGGGAAACATCTTAAAAAAGTTCGATGAATCTTCGGTCAAGGATGTAGTAGCACGTCTACGTAACTTGGGGATTTTTGAAATTTTCACCAGCGAAAGGAATTGATCTTAAGAAAAATACGTGGGTAACGACAAAAAATATTTTTATGAGGCCAATTGAAAAGAGGAATTTCTTTGGGAAATAATAAAACCCGAAATCTCGGGCTTACTAGGTAATGTTGGAGCTGGCGAGAAGAGTCGAACTTCCAACCTGCGGTTTACGATACCGACGATAACATTTTATGTTAACTTATAGTTAATTATAAATCACTTCTAGCAGGCGTTTTCTTCTATATCGTATTATATTTTATATATCATATTTTATCTTTTGTGGCTATTTTGTGGCAAGAAAATTAAAAGACCTGTTTATCAGGCCTTTTGTTGTTCGAATAGATTGTTAATATTATTAAGCGGTTTTTTCTGTAGTTCGACTGTTGGGTGTTCGTAAACTCTTCTAGTAAATCGTGGGTCGCTATGCCGTAAAATTTCGGCAACCCTTTCCAAAGGAACATCAAATTTGTCATAAAGTAAGGTGGCAACGGTATGCCTTAAGTCGTGTAAAGTGATAATCGGGAGAGGGTCGAGTTTTTTTGATTCGCGTTCAGTATTACAGGCCAATAAATCCTCTTTGAATTTATCTGTCACGGTATCAGGGTGCATTAATCTTTCGCCTAATGAATTGGCATGAACCCATCCCTCATTGTTATAAGCCTTACCATATGATAACCGCTGTTTCCCTTGGATTTTTTGATAAGCTTTTAATTTCTCAGCTACATAAGGAATCATATAGACATCACCAGCTGATTCTTCCGTTTTGACATATTCCTCATATCTACCATCGGTAATAGAGCCAGCTATTTTATAATAGTTCTCTTCTAAGTTCAGTTTATCCCATTTTAGTCCAAGGTTTTCACCACGTCTTAGGCCCGTAGTAAATGCGATAAGGTAAATATAAAAACGCCGGTCGCAATTTTTCTCTGCATAATTGAGGAAGTATAAAGCTTGGTCCGCATTCCAAGTTTGTCTTATCTTCTTTTGAGCTTTTTCTTTTATTCGTTCTTTCCGTGGTAACGGCTCGACACTATCAATAGCAAACTTTCGCGGGATGAACTTCCAAACATAAGCACGGTCCATGGC
>JAEZKW010000225.1 GCA_023415375.1 Bacillota bacterium | reverse complement strand
CCAGAAAGCCAACAGGATCTTCACTTGTCCATCTCCCGGTCTCCGGTTGATAATCCCTAGCGCCAAAACGAACCAGTTCAGTCCGATAATCGTATAAACCGCCAGCAAACCCGAAGGGGATATAGCCAGGATTGGTGTCCGCCAGTATCTTACCAAAGGAGTCATAGCTAATCTGTTGTCTGATTTCCCCGGTATCGCTTTTGACCACCATCCGCACCGAACCGCGGATATCGGAGATGAGGTAATACTCGGTAGCAGCTTTTTGCATGGCGACTGGAACATTCCCGTTGGCATTCAGATACAAGTCGCCCAGGTGACGCATTATAAAATTCCAAAAACACTACGATTTAAAAGCGCCCCCGGATCTTTGACGGAATAATTTCAAAAATACTCCGGTAAATCGATCCGGGAACGCTGATAATATCTTTTTGTCAACTTGAATGATTTTTTCGATTATCAATTGCCTCTTGAACTTCGGTATTTAACTTTTGAAAAATTTCATTTTCGGTCTTCACTGTAGTGAGAAAACCCTCTATCTCATTTAGCAAATCCATAGATTTCTTAAAATCAATTTCTAAATCTTGAAGAGCACTTATGATATATTTTAGAAATCCTAAATTTTCTTTTGAATAATCGCCCTTTTTTATTCGCAGTAATATTTTATGACCTTCATCAAAAATAATCTTTGGAATTTCGTCATCTTTCAAGAACAAGCCATCTCTTGGAATGTTTTCCGTAGACGTCTGTTCATCATACCTCAACCAATAAAGTGTCAACAGGCTTATTTTACTTTCGTTAGTTTTTATATCCTCTTTTGCTTTACTTTTAAGTAAATTTACTATTTCAGACCACTTTTCTTTTTCAACGGCGCCAAACATCTCCCGAAAAATTTCTTCTACACTAACATCTTTTTGGGAAATAATCTTTTCAAATTTCCGCTTAATAGCATCACTTCTTTTCATTAGCGAATCTCCTTAATAATTTGTGCTCCATAACTACCATTAATCATCGGTACTTTCCATTGAGGGACACCATTAGTCCAATTTGTAAACGGGCTAAAATATTGTGGTCTCACATTTGGAGGCAATTCAATTCTTAATATTGTTGCACCTTTATCAAATTTCACATAGATTACTTCTTACTATATTTCTTTTTCAATTGTGAACTTGTTTTTTCATAAACAGTGTTATATTTACCTGTGTTATCAGGCTTATTAATTTTATAAGGTTCTCTTTCTTTGTTTTGTTCGGCTCTTAATTGTTTAAATTTGTTCAAATCGCCCATCAAAAATTCTTGCCCATATTTTTCCAACAATATTTGGTTGTTTAGTAACCTCTCTATTATATAAGCTTTTGTTATTGGATACTGTTCAAATTGATATAAGTTTTTATGATTAGCTTCTTCACTTTTTTCGAAGAATCTCCATAATGGTATTGAATTCCAATCGGACTCAGGAAATTCATCCGAACCTTCACCTAATAAAACATAATAATAATACGGATAATCATGAGGATGTAAAGTACATCCAAATTCCAGATATCTATTTTCATTCCTATAGATTACAGTAAAGGAGTATTGTTCGTAATTCTCTTTCTCTTGAGAAAAACCATAACTGGAAAGAAAATCGTCAAAAATTTCCTCGACTTGATCGACAAAATACTTTGTAATTTCTTTTGTATCCATTTTTGTCTCCTATTATGATTCTGGTGCAAAAACCATATTCAATAATTTAGAATATATTTTGGTTCAAAGTATCTTTCAAACACAATTTATAGCCTTACAGATCGGTTCTTTGGACTTGCTGCACCAGAATCCTACCAAATTTTACAAAAATTCACAAGTCAATAACCAGGTAGTTTTATGACATTTCCGTATTGCCAAATCTGATATATGCAGCGATACTCCATTTCATAAAATGGACTTCGGATAGAATTAATGGATGGGTCTTTTCCAATATCAAAAACAACAGCACCTTTATCTTTGGTCCAATATCTTATCCAAGATCTATTTGCCTCAATATCTAATCGATTAAGATTATCCATCGTAGACCTTAGATTTCTAGGCTGATAAGTTTTTACTTGATATCCTTCTTTAATTAAATCGGCTGCTGCTGCATTCACTCTTCTCATTCTTTCTCCGATTACAACGGCAACTTTGCTACTCTTCCTGGAAAACCCACTTGGATCAATAAAGTTAACCGGATCATTCCCAACATAGGCATAAAAGTTTATATCTCCGCTTAAGAAGCCGATGGGATCTTCACTGGTCCATCTCCCTGTCTCCGGTTGATAATCCCTGGCTCCGAAACGGACTAGGTCAGTACGGTAATCATATAAACCACCACTAAATCCGAAGGGCGTATACCCCGGATTACTATCCGCCAATACCTTACCAAATGAGTCATAGTTAATCTGTTGCCTAATTTCACCGGTGTCGCTTTTCACCACCATCCGTACGGAACCGCGAATATCAGCGATGAAATAATATTCAGTACCAGCTTTTTGCATGGCAACCGGTACGTTCCCGTCAGCATACAGAAAGGTATTGATAATCCTGCCATTCTCATTTAGTTCGGCCAAGGGTTGGTTGCCGAAGCCGTAAATATAACCACTCGTCAAGCTTCCATTTTGGATTCTGGCGATAGGCCGGTCATACGGATCATATCGATATTCTTGTTTTTGACTGGCCCAGGTGATACTCTTTAGGTTCCCAAAAACATCATAGTCATAATTACGCTCTTTGGTCAACCATTGGCTGCCGTCTTTTATTGTTTTATAAGCCGTATACTGAAGCTGACCGGAGTTGTTATAGGAATAATCCGTCTTACGCAGACTGTCCGGCAACTGCCATGAACGTTCAATTAGCCGATTACTGCCATCATAAACATAGTTCTCGGTAAGGTCAGAAGAAATACCGGCAGTACGGTTTCCGAATGAGTCATAGGTATATTGTTCAACCACGGTTCCGTTATTTGAAACTGTTAGCAGTCTTCCGGCCTGATCATGGGTATAATCATACGTTGTAACGGCCCCGAGGGTATTTTCAGAGACTGATTTGACACGATGTAAACCGTCATAATGATACTGCGCTTCAAAGTAAACTTGCCCGTTATAGGTAACCTGTTGCGCAGTTAGTTGCTCCCAAGTGTCATATGAACGGGTTTCGACTATACCGTTACAAGTAATCGTGAGAATTTTTCCCGAAAACGGTTGCCGGGTTATGCCGACATTCCCAGCCCCGCTAACGCGTCCATAGGGGTCAAAATGATAAGCAACGGATGCCTTTTTGCCGGTACCGCCGGTGACATGGTTGGAAACAATATCAATATTCAGGATAGTACTTTTATCCTGCTGCTCCAGAGTTGAATAATGAAGATCCGCTAAAACAGTACCGGTTGTAGTGATATTAAATTCATTAATACCAGGCTGTTGATAATGGATGCTCTCATTATCATTGCTTGAAATCCGCCAGTCCCGGTTATGTTCGTCATAAGAATAGTTGATGGTCCGATCCGGAGAGGCGATGGAAGTAATCGTATAATTATTATCATATTGCCAGTATAAACTGCGCCCGTCGGCATCAGTCGCTAAGACCGGCGCTCCTTGTTTATCCCATTGCGCAGTCAGATAATTACTATGTAAAGGAGTGGAGTACTTCACCAAAGAACCGGTATCATTAGTTTCCGTCGTCCAGATATGCATGCCCTGACCGGCATTCAGTGCAGTCAATTGATTATTGCCATCATAGGAAAAGTTCAAGTTAAACTGCGGTGATAGTAAATCAATTAGATTCCCGTTTGCATCATATGAATAACTCTCCTGAAACTGTAGGTTATCGGAAGATTGAAAAAAAACATTGGTAACCGCATCTTGCTCATTATAGGCATAGTTGATGATATAACTCTGTTCAGTCACATCCTGAGCAGAAGTGACTCTTCCATTTGCATCATAAGTTAATTGGAGGCCTCTGGGGAAGGTTGCAAAATATTGGCAATTATCCTTAAAAAACTGTTCCTTTACTGCCGGGCAGACATTTTCAGTTATTTGTCTAAGCGCACGAACCTCATCGTAAGTTAGGGCCATTGAAGGATAGAGCACCGGAACATATCTTGTATCCGAGTTTATATAAGTAAGAAGATCATTGTAATACCCTTCCACCCGGCCCGTACTCCAGATTGACTCAAAGTTACTCCGGAACGCGGCCACCGTTTCGCTGGAGAAAGTGTCGTCGAAAACCAGCAGGTTCTCCATGCTCTCGGTCTCGGAATTATATGAGTAGTTATAGCTTCCTGTGGCCACGATACGGTTATCGAAAATGGCGTATTTATGATGCATCTCTGCGGCAGTGTCGATATGCCATTTATAGGAGTAGGTCTTGAAACGGACGTTGATTCCGGCTTTGATCAGTTCATAGCTGTAATAAAAATCCGTTTCCATAATCTCACGGATCTCTCCGGGGGTAGTGGCGTTAGCAAGCTTTGCTTCCCGCTTGGCGGTTTGGATCTGGTTGTATTCCTCGCTGATATACTCTTGGCCATCGAGATATACTTGAATATCCATCAAGGGATTCTGTTGTTTCTTGGCTATCAACGCCTCGGCAATGGGACGGGAGCGCAGGTGATTAGCAGCCATATGAATGGAGTAGGTGGCCTGGTTTATCAATTCCACGATTTTGTCGGCCACTATTTGACTGCCGGATATTTTGGCAAAGGTAGGGCCGTAGGTGCTGGAGACATAAGTGCGGCAATTGGCGGAGGTAAAGTAAGCATCCCGCCCCGGATGGTCGCCGATCTGGGCCAGCAGGTCCGCCGGGTTGGGATTGCCTGCGGAGAAAGCAAAAGTCTGGCCGAATTCGCGCGAATTTTGCCAAAGAGTCTCGAACTCGGCGCGATAGCGCAATACCAGCGCCGGATCTTTAATCCAGAGTGTGTTTTCATCATAAACGGAGTTGGCGTCTTCATTCCAGTTGCCGCTGCTGGTTACCAAAAATGAATTGTCGGCAATTAAGAACTTATGATGCAAGGTTTTATTAACATAGCGGACATCTATGCCAACTGCTTCAAGCTGATGGGAGAGAGTACCGCCGGCTTCGTTATGGTCGGTGGCGGCGCTTTCGGAAAGCATCCTGATATGGATACCCCGTTCGGAAGCGTGTTTCAAGGCATTGTAGACATCAAAATCATCCAATTCATACAAAGCAATTTCCAGGGTGCTTTGTGAGCTGTTAATGACGGAAATCAATTCGGAGAGATAACCGTCTAATTCGGCTTGGGGGCTGAAAGTGACCGATATCGGGCTGGTGATGTTTAAAGCGGCATCGGATGGCAGAGGAAGAAAAGAAAGCGTTAAAATGATGAAAATAAAAATAGGTTTAAAGATTTTCATATGTACCGCTCCCTGTTTAAAAATGAGTAATCTAGCTTAAGTATGATTAGAAAATATCAGATTACAGTAACAGCATTCAATTGATGAATGGCAGTATTTTTTGATGGCAGGAGACCTAAGTTAGATTATATTTAATTATATTAATAAAATCAATAGATAATGAATTTATATTTGTATGGAAATACTTTCTATAAAAGAGATAAATACAATCGTTCGTAGGTGAGGGAAAAATGGCGAATGGTTTTACATAGCTCAAGATCACTATAGCAAGACTCAAAGTTGCCTACTTTTCATAAATCAATAACTTTTGGGAAATCTAAATCTTATAGAGGATATTTTGAACGAAAAATTTTCAGATTGGGCAACCGATTGGGAGGATAACGAACATGAATAAAGATGATAAATTGTCCAATATCATCCAAAGAATCTTTAAGAATAAACCTCACCTAAAAGTCACCGTTTTCCTCATTTTCCTTAC